>CALBHZ010000001.1 GCA_937892815.1 uncultured archaeon
TCAAGCAGAAGACGGCATACGAGATGTAGAGAGGTCTCGTGGGCTCGGAGATGTGTATAAGAGACAGGTGTATAGGTCCCTTGCCCTTAATTACTACAAAGCCGATATAATCTCCTTTTGTCACCTTCCAACCCTCTAGTATTAAGTCCCTAGCCACTACTGTATGAGGCGCACTTACTTCGTACTCGTCTATCTTTTTAGCGAGCTGTTTCCATATTACGAGATCCATCAGATCTACGTTTCTACTCCTTAACTTGGTTATCCTTTCCCTAAATACGCTAATTATCCTATCCTTTGAGGCCCCTCTAAGCAGTAAGTCGGCTATGATCCTTTGAGTATCCTTAGCAAACTTGCACCAATCACCTCTTACAGCTTCAAGCCCTACGAGATCTAATACATTATCGACCGTTAATCCCGCGTACTTCTTCTTAGCCTCGGTGAAGACTACCTTTTTGTAAATCTTTTCCAACTTCGCCTCTAGACCTAGTTCTCTCTCTATCCAATTAAGTAGCTTATCTACCTTCTCCTCATCGTATTTAACGAAGAGGCTATCCGTATCCCCATAAACAACTTTAAGACCCAGCTCCTTAGCCTTCTCTATAGCCTGGGTTATCGTTCTCCTACCTAAAGCCGTTACCGTTTCAGCTCCTTCTCTTAAATACCATCTAGCCCCAGCCCATCCCATGTAACCGTACATTGCATTCGCTAATACCTTTAGGGTTCTCTGCATAGCGTCTAAGAACCTGTATTCTCGACTATCCTTAGGATACTTCTTCATTATGTCTCTAACGGCCTCCCTCTCCTCAACGGCCCTTTCCAGAACCTCCGTAAAGAAGCCCTTTCTATCCTGAGCTATACATGTGCCAGCTTCCTCTATAAATAGGAAGCCCTTTGGACATGGAGCTCTCTTTACGGTATCGGGAGATATATTGTACTTCAACATAATGCTCGGGTACATTGCCTTGAAATCTATAACGGCAACGTTCTCATGTATCCCCCTCTCAGGAGTTAAGACCTTTCCTCCAGGATAGGCTGGTAAAGCCCTTTCAACTGGTTTAGGTATTAGCTCCCCTATTCTAACCGCGGCCTCCATTAATTACTTCTCGAGCCTATATCCCGCGGCTGCTGAGAACACATAATCTGGAGGAACGCTCGTAATAGAAGACATCGTAAATACATGGTCGGATATCGTTTGGAAGATCGAAAGGGAGACCGAGGCCTTCCACATGGAATGCTCTAATACTTTCTCTTTATCTTCTTTCCAGTATTTAGGATACAGGAATTCATCGAGCTGTAATTTAGGTTGAGATAATCCTAAAAACCTAGCGAGCTCCTCTAAGGTTCCTCTTTCCAATTCAGCTATCTCCTTAGCGTAATCCTTTAAATCGAAGTTTATCCTTCCAGCTATAGAAAAATGACCATAAACGCTTTGATGAGGTTCCGATCCTAATCTTCCAACCTCTAACTTAACTCCTAACTTTTTGGCTCTAATTAAAAGGTAAGGCCAATGAGCAGTATTCAATCTATATCCTACGATTACGTCAGGATTGTAGCTTCCTATCTCCTCTACGAAGGTCTTGAGTATGTCCTCCTCCTTTCCAATAAATTGCCTCTTTACGCCATCATCTCTAGCCATCGATATCGCTATTACCGGATCCCTTTCAGGAATAGGCGTTCCTACCTTAGGTTCGTATAAGAAGTCTAGACCTATTATCTTCAACTTAGGAGCTGCTAATTCCTCTGTTTTTTCCATTTCAATTAAACGGTAAGCTGAATCTACACCGCTTCCCTTTATTTCGTCGAGCTCTACAACACATTTATACCAAGAAGCCGGTTTAACACCATTATCTAAGATGAACCTAACGGAAAGCCTCAAATCGTCTTCGTAGGGAGTACCGAAATCCCTAACCACTTTGCTTATATCTTCCCTGTCTCTTATACACATCTGACGCTGCCGACGAATTAGACGGTGTAGATCTCGGTGGTCGCCGTATCAT
>CALBHZ010000002.1 GCA_937892815.1 uncultured archaeon
AGTTTGATCAGCGGAAAATTACGAACGCCATATTCAAGGCATTAACCGCAACGAGTAAAGGCGATAAGGCATTAGCGAGCAAGCTATCCAATAAAGTTGTGAAGCTTATTAACTTGAGGTTTAAGGAAGAGGAGATTCCTACGGTTGAGCAAATACAGGATATAGTTGAAGAAGTGCTGATTTTAGAAGGGCTTGTAGAAGTTGCGAAAAGCTACATATTGTACCGCGAGCAAAGGAGGAGGATAAGGGAGGCCGTTACAGCGATCGATGAAGCTGTAGATTTAGTTGATAGCTATATAGGAGAGCAGGATTGGGAGGTTTATGAGAACGCAAATATGGCTTATTCCCTTCAAGGATTAAATCATTACGTAGTATCACACGTAACGAGGAGGTATTGGTTAAATAAGATCTACCCAAGAGAAGTGAGGGAAGCTCATCTATCTGGAGATATCCACATACACAACTTAGATACGCTTGCAACCTACTGTTGTGGTTGGGATTTGCTAGATCTCCTAATTAAGGGGTTTAGAGGAGTTCCGGGTAAAGTTGAATCAAAGCCGGCGAGACATTTCAGAACTGCTCTAGGTCAGTTAGTTAACTTCTTCTACACTTTACAGGGAGAAAGCGCTGGAGCTCAAGCAATCTCATCGTTCGATACCTTGCTTGCCCCCTTTATAAGGTACGATGGCTTAAGCTACGAAGAAGTTAAACAGGCCTTACAAGAATTTTTATTTAGCTGTTCAGTTCCAACTAGAGTTGGATTCCAAACGCCATTTACGAACATAACTCTAGATGTAAAGCCCAACCCATCATTATCGAACCTGCCTATAGTAATAGGAGGGGAGGTAAGGGAGCAAACTTACGGTGAATTTGAAAGGGAAATGCAAATGATAGTAAGAGCGTTTTACGAGGTAATGATCGAGGGAGATGCAAAAGGAAGGCCCTTTACCTTTCCTATCCCTACTGTAAATATAACTAAGGATTTCGATTGGAATGCTGAATTTTTAAGTCCTATGTGGGAAGCTACGGCTAAGTACGGCATTAACTATTTTGCAAACTTCATTAATTCAGATATGAAGCCTGAAGACGTACGGAGCATGTGTTGTAGGCTTAGATTAGATACGCGAGAACTTTACAGAAGAGGCGGTGGTTTGTTTGGATCCAATCCTTTAACCGGCAGTATTGGAGTGGTTACGATAAACCTTCCTAGGATAGGATATCTATCTAAGACGAGAAGCGAATTCTTCGATAGGTTAGAAAGAGCGATGGAATTGGCGAAGGAAGCACTAGAGGTAAAGAGAAAGGCGTTAGAGAACTTCATGGATAAGGGTCTTTATCCATACTCGAGATTTTACTTATCTGAAGTAAAGAAGCATAGAGGATCTTACTTTAGCAACCATTTCTCTACTATAGGAGTAGTAGGCATGAACGAAGCCCTTCTCAACTTCATGGGAGAGGACGTAGGGTCGAAAGAAGGTAGGAAGTTCGCTATATCCGTGCTCGACTTTATGAGAAGGAAGTTAGTAGATTTCCAGCAGGAAACGGGAAATTTGTACAACTTAGAGGCTACTCCCGCTGAATCTACGGCTTATAGGCTAGCGAAGCTGGATAAGAGTAAATATCCCGACATAATTACGGCCGGGATAGAGGAACCGTACTATACCAACTCTTCTCAGCTCCCAGTTAACTACACGGACGATCTTTTCGAGGCCTTAGAGCTTCAAGAAGAGCTCCAAGCTAGATATACTGGAGGAACGGTTTTCCACGTTTATCTAGGGGAGAGAATTAGCGATATAGATGTAGTTAAGAAGCTTTTACGTAAAATATTTGAACGTTTCAAAATTCCTTACTTAACGTTTACCCCTACTTTCTCTATATGTCCAGCGCACGGATATCTTAGTGGAGAACGCGTTAAATGTCCAAGATGTAATAGGGAATGTGAGGTATACTCTAGGATAGTTGGGTACTTGAGGCCGGTTAAGCAGTGGAATAAGGGGAAGAGGGAGGAGTTTAAACAGAGGGTCGTCTTTAAGCTATGATAATTAAGAGCGTACAAAAGTTAACGTTAATTGATTTCCCTAAGGTAATAGCTTGTAGCGTTTTCTTGTTCGGCTGCAACTTCAGATGCCCCTATTGTCAAAACCCCGAGCTCGTTGTAGGACCTAAAGAGCCGAGCATAAGCTTAGAGGAATTTTTTGATTTCTTAAAAAGGAGAACGGGTTTAATTGAGGGAGTTTGTATTACCGGAGGAGAGCCAACGATAAATAGGGATTTACCGCTCTTCATTATCAAAGTCAAGGAGCTGGGGTTTAAAGTTAAGCTCGATACGAACGGATCTAACCCATCTATGTTAGAGGATTTAATCGAAAGGGGCTTGTTAGATTACGTGGCTATGGACGTTAAAGCTCCACCGTACAAGTATGACGTACTTGCTGGAGTTAAAGTAGATGAGAAAAAGATAAAGGAAAGCGTAGAGGTAGTTAAGAGCTCTAATATTGATTACGAGTTTAGGGTAACTATTCCCCCTGGCTTCTTTACCGTAAGGGACATTATCGAAATAGGCAAATGGCTTAAAGGATCCAAAAAGCTGTACGTTCAAGAATTCAATCCTGAAAAGACGTTGGACGAAAGGTTGAAAGGGAGGAAGAGCGATAAAAACGAGCTACTGAAATATCGTGATGTGTTGAGAAGGTTCGTCGAATATTGCGAAATTAGACTAGTCAGCTAAATATTTGACCTCTTAGTAACCTTAAATAGAAATCCCTATTAACTTGAACGTAGGAGATCATACGTGTTCGCGAAAGATAAGCTATTAGTTAGTAAAATAGAGAATGGGATAGTTATAGATCACATACCTCCATGTAGAGGTCTCGACGTCTTAAAGTTCTTAGATCCCGATCCAAGCGCAAGGGTGGTTGTAGCTAAAAACGTTAATAGTACGAAATACGGGAAGAAGGACTTAGTCAAGATAGAAGGGGAATACCTCACCTCTAGTCAGATAGACGCATTGGCGTTAATCGCCCCTACATCTACCGTTAACATAATTGAGAATTGGGAGGTAAGGGAGAAGAAGGAGGTAAAGCCTCCTGAAGTTTTAGAGGGTATTTTAGAGTGTAGGAACCCCGCATGTGGGTCGAAAGGTCGAGAGAGTAGGTTCTCGGTTAAGCTAAAGGAGCCTATTGAGCATAGCTACTTCGAATGTTTAGAGTGCGGCTTTAAGATCTTTTATCGAGATGCAATTGAAGAGATCATCAGAAAGGCATCGGCGGGCGTTTTAGTATCGATGGAAAAGGTGAGAAGGGAATTCTTAAGGCTTTTAATTAGTAAAGGGGCTTTAAGGCTTAATGGTCCCTTTAAGTTAAAAAGCGGAAGGTTAAGCCCTTACTTCATAAATCTAGGCGCTTTAACCGATGGAGAATCGTTGTCGAAGCTTAGGTGGATATTGGCCGGCTTCGCCTTATTGCTAGTTAAGGAAAAGGAAATAGAGGACTTCGATTTCGTATTCGGTCCGTCTTACAAGGGGATAAACCTTGCCGCTTTAACTTGCGAGGGATTAAGCGAGTACTTTGGGTTGAACAAGAGGTACCTATACGATAGGAAGGAGCCTAAGGGTTATGGAGATGTAGCGATGGACAAGCAGATAGTTGGGGCCGAATACTTTAAGCCAGCTCAAAGGATACTTATCGTAGACGATACCATTACAACTGGTAAGACTAAGGAGGAATCTATTGAGAAATTGAAAAGCTTAGGTGAACATAAAGTAGTTGGAATTATAATCGGCGTAGATAGGCAGGAAGTTGCTGAAGGAGGAAAGAGCGCCGTTCAATATATAGAGGAGAGGTTCGGAGTGAAGGTATGTCCTATCCTAACGGCTAAGACGATATATTCGATGATTAAAAGGGATTTGAAGGAAGAAGATAGGAGAGCATGGATAGAATACTATCGAAAGTACGGCGTTGTAAAGTTAGAGTAACTTCTTAAGCCTGCCTTGCTAACCTATAGAAAAGCGTTCGATTGGTTATTCACATAATTCCACTAAGACTTTCTTAAGATTGCATGCTTAAATTCGAGAATATCCTTTATTATGTTTAGGATATGAAGATTCTATTGGTAACGGAATGGCATCCCTTTAGTATAGGAGGTGTGCAATCACATGTTAGAGATCTAGCTTTTAACCTCTCGAAATTAGGCCATGAAGTGTTCATAATCTCTAAGGCATATAATAGCTCAGCGTTTGAAAGGAAGGGGATAAAGCACATTACCGTTAAACCTCTTTTAGCACCATTAAATATCGTACTAATCCCTCCAAATTACTTTAGCTTGAAGGAGGCGATAATGAAATTGAAGCCCGATATTATCCACGCTCATCACGCTTTCACTTTCATGCCTTTGTTATCGTTAAGCATAGGGGAGGCATGCAACGTACCTAGGATCTTAACTAATCATAGCATAACGCTCGGTTTTGACTACGATTGGCTGTGGAGACCTTCATCTTATCTTCTTTTCATACATCGTTACTACATCTCCAAAGCTCAGGTAATTGTATCGGTAAGCAACGTAGCGGATAGGTTCATTAGCAAGTTCGTCGAGAAAAACGTGATTAGGAAGGTTATACCTAATGCCGTTGATGCGGATAGGTTTAAACCCCCTAAGCAAGAGCCAGTAGAACCCTTAATCCTCTTCATAGGAAGGCTTGTCTATCGAAAGGGAGCTCATGTGTTGCTTAGAGCTTTTCGCTACGTTGTAAAGGAAAAACCTCAAGCTAAGCTATTGATCGTTGGGAAGGGGTATATGGAGCCGATTTTGAAGGTATTGGCACAGAAATTAGATGTTCAAGATAAAGTTGAATTTAGGGGGATGTATACCTGAAAGTGATAAAGAGGAAATGTATAGGAAAGCATGTATAGTAGCGGTTCCCAGCGTTTACGGAGAAAGCTTTGGTTTAGTAGCCCTAGAAGCCATGTCATCGGGAAGGCCCGTCGTAGCGTCTAACGTAGGAGGTTTAAACGAGATAATCGATCAGGGTAACGACGGGCTTTTAGTTAAAACGGGTTCCCATAAAGAGCTAGCGGATGCGATAATTTCGCTTCTAAGCGACGATAAGAAGCGTAAAAAGATGTCTTTGAAGGCTAGGGAAAAGGTCCTCAAAAAGTACTCATGGGACATCGTAATAAGGGATTTGCTGAAAGTCTATTCGCAAGCCCTAGGTAAGCAGGTTACAGCGCTTTTAAATAGGCGTTAAACTTAACGTTGTTCATCCTCTAGGATGGAAGTGTCCTCGTGGGAATAAGGCGGAGAACATACACATAGGATTTTTAACGGTTCATTTCCCGCTATGGCCTTATGCAACGCTTTAATCGGTATATGCACGAAATCATCCTTCTTCACTTCATATTTATCTCCTTCAACGAGAACTATCCCCCTTCCTTCGATTATGTAGTAGACCTCCTCGAAGTTCTCATGTCTATGTAGCTTAGTTGAGCTATTTGACGGGATTTCGGCTATAGCTACGCTTAAGTTCTTTACTTGAGAGTTCTTAGGATTGAATATCTCGTATATCGTTGAGCCGTCTTTCGTAATATACGGCTTTGTAGAACTCATATCTCTCTTCATCGTTCGCTTCTATAAGCTATAGGGAGTTAAGCTTTACTTCCCCATTCGCTCATTAAAATTACGACTAACTCTCTTACGAACCTTCCGTACTCCTTAACCTTGCTCTTAGATATAGAGCTTCTTTTCGGACAGAGAGGATCTACCTCTACTTTATCCTCCTTTACATTATAGATTAGGGGATAGAGCCTACATCCTAAAGGCCTATAGGGATAAATCTTACACGCCTTAGTTTCCTCGTCTAGAAATACGCACTTACCGTTTACGTTTTTAAGTTTGGGGATTTCGCCACCCCTGTCGATGAAATAGTCCTCACGATATCCTAGGGATTTTATCCTGGAGATGTCTAATCGCGTTAATAACATTTCGGTTTTAAAACAGCATTTACCACAATACTCATTATCGGAGATTTTGCAGTCTATCGGTAAATGTTCATTCAATAAACGGTAGTAATCCTTCATTTTTCAACTAATAAGGCTTCCTCAGGAGGTATGTAAAAGGAAAGCTTAGCTTTGTGGTAATCTCTTATTACATTTCTGGCCGCCTCCTCTACTAAAGGCTCTCCTCCCTTCTTATACCTCCATCCTCTCTTAATCGCTATAAGCTCCAATACCTTGTACGGATCTCTCTCACTTATCCCATAGGCATCTAAAACGCACTTAGAGTTATACTTCATGGCGGTCTCCAATAATAACATAGCGGCAGGTATTGGATCCTTAAGCTCTTCAGGGCTCTTCCCTCTAATTACCGATTCAAATAAACCTCCTTCAATCGGTATAATTCCAGGAGTATCTAAGAGGTAGATCCCTTCTTCGATCTTTAAAAGCTGAATTCCTCTAGTATATCCAGGGCTTCCAGGTATAGGGCTCGTAGGAGCGCTCTTCTTCCCCTTTAACGCGTTGATTACGCTAGATTTTCCTACCTTGGGATAGCCGACTACCGCTACCCTTAAGGGCCTTTTATCCGTACTGCACCTTATCACCTTCTTAAGCTCCTCTACTCCTCTTTTACTTAAAGCGGAAAAGCATACAACTCTGACGTCAGCATCTGTTAATATTTCCTTCCACTTAAGAGCCACCCTTTTAGGTACTAAATCGATCTTATTTAATACGAGAATGAGGTTTTTATTGTACTTAAACGTCATTTCCTCTAGCTTCCTACTTCTAGTACCTATCGGGTTTCTCGAATCGAGTACTTCGAGCACTACGTTCGCTTTTTTAACGATGTCCTTTATTAAAGACCATTTGGCTAAACGCATGTTAAGCCATAATTAACATATCGTCTTTAATAAACCTCTCCAACTATTTACGATTTCACTAGCCCTTCCTAACTTTAAAAGATAAAAAGAAAAGTAGCGTTTAGCGATAGGGGCCGATGATGAACAGAGGCCGCGCGAGCTAGTAGCTATGAGCTAGTGGGTGAGCTCTGAGGCTCGTCGTTTTTCGTTAAAATTTCAATAGCTTTAGAAAACGTTCTTAACGCTTCATCTTTAGAGGCCACTCCTATAGCTACGCTCTTAACAATATCTTGTTTAAAGATCCAGCTTAGAGCTTTTTCAACATCTAACCTACCCGCTCCTAATACCTTCTTAGCTATTACCGGCTTCTTAACTTCCCTAAGCATCTTAATTACCTCTTCCTTTCCCTTTACGAAGATGCCGGCGTAATTTAATGGAACCATTACTACTTCGACTTCAGGTATAGGTAGAATTCTCGGAAGGGATTTAATGGGATTATGTAAAGCTACTCCCGTTACTACGTTTAGCTTTTCCTTAACGTTACTCAGTAAGTCCGAGATTTCCGAGCTAGACATCGATTCCGATTGCGCTGCGTGTAATAGCACGATAGAGGGATCGAGCTCTTGAAGTTGACTTAAACTGCCAATGGGGTCTTCCGGAGATAGAGAGGCAACAATGATGGGTTTCAGCCTGGTAGCTCTAGATGCCTCAATAATAGAGTTAATTAAGAAATCGTAAGCTATTAGCTGAACTCCTATTACGCCTAACTTAAAACAATAGGCCAATATATCTACGATGTTCTTCGGATTTAAAACGAATTCATAATAGTACTCATGGGATTTTTCAAATTGACCTGCCGCTAAAAAGGGAGAGGTGCCGATTAAAACCCTAGGTATCTCCACCTCTTTAATTTTAGCTTTAGGGACCGCTAACTCCATTATGAGCTATTTACGGAACTTGGTATATTAGGGTTATTATTGTATTTTATTGTATTACCATTTAAGGACGACCAACTAAAAGGATTTTCAAAACGTTTAAAGGAAGTTAAAGAGAAATTCAGTAGGAATGAATTCCTCGCTCGCTTTGTTTATTTCAATAGTAGTAGTGCTTCTCCTAGTTAGGAAAACCCATCCGAGTATAGCGGTTTTCGTTGGCGCTACTCTTCTTTCCCTCCTATGCCTCCCTTGGCTAGAGTTCCCTGAAATACTTTTTAAAACCATGACAGATTGGCAAACGCTTCGTCTCATACTAATAGTAGCATCGGCCATGACGATGAGCGCGGCGATGGAGGTTAAAGGGCTTCTTACCGATTTAGCGAAGGCGATGGAGGTTTTCGGCTCTAAAAAGGCTGTCCATATAGTACCTGCCATGATAGGGCTCGTACCTATGCCTGCGGGCGCTTTAGTTTCCGCAACAGCTGTTAGAAGCACCGCAGATAAACTCTCGCTTAAGCCCGAGGAGATCACCTTCATTAACTACTGGTTTAGGCATATCTGGGAATTCTCCATGCCTATGTATCAGAGCGTAATTTTAGCTAGCGTTGTGCTATCGCAACCGCTATCCTACATTTTCCTCGTACTTTTCCCTCTCACCATTTTCTCTACGTTCTTCGGTCTACTCATTAGTAAACGTATCCTTTCTTCGAGAGACGAGGGAAGGTTGAAAATAAGCCTTCCTTTTTCAACGTTCTTAAGAGCTTCTTGGCCCATCCTCCTGCTCGTTATTATGGTGCTAATTGGCCTAGATCCCGCTATAGCTTTCCCAATATCCCTCTTCCTTCTATTACTCCAGCAGAGATTTCGTCTTAATGAATTAAAGAAACCATTAAAATACGGGCTTAATCCTAAGATAATCTTCCTGCTTTACGCGATAATGGTTTACAAACTCGTAATAGGCATTTCAGGAGCGGCTCATAGCCTCTTTGAAGACGTGAGCGCAATAGGCATGCCCATTTTTTCACTACTAATAATAATTCCCTTTATTCTTTCGTTTGCCATAGGACAATCATTAGCATTCGCCGGCTTAGCGTTCCCGCTCCTCCTTCCAATCTTAGTACAAAACGGGCTTAATTTGGGAGGGTTTATCTTAGCTTACACAAGCGGAATGAACGGCATGCTCCTCTCACCTCTCCATCTGTGTCTCGTGCTTACATCAAGTTATTTTGGCGCTAAGCTCACAAAAGTTTACGGTTATGTATTGCCACCGGTTTTAGCAATGGAAGCCATCGCGCTTATCTCCTACTTCGTGCTGTAAATAAGCAGTTCCAACTTTTTATAAAATGTTTGGATTTGCTAAAACTTAATTAAAATTACTTCATTAAGGAATGAGGAGATGCGCTTTATAAGCTATAACGTCTGCGGCTCTAAACTTAGGAAGGTTAAAAGGCTTTTATTGTATAGCGAGTGCTTAGAGGAGGAATGTCCGTTATTAATCGATAAATATTCGAGAGATCGGATCGCTCTCTCGGTTTGTATGGAGGAGCTCCATCTAAATATGGTTGGGTTTAAGTTAGCGGGAATGTTGAGAAGATGTCCTCCTGAGGAGATGGTCGTGTTAGCGGTAGATGGCTCTCCCCACTGCGTTCAAATGTTCTACGCTGTCGAGGAAGCTTTGAAGGTCGTGGGCGATTATAAAGGGAAGGTGATATACCTAGCCGTTAGCGAGTGTAAGGCAGAACAGGTAGATCCTGAAATCGTTAAAACCTCGAGATTCCTTACGAAGGTAAAGAAGCTAGCATCGTCTAGGACGAAATGAACTTTTTGATTAGCTCGTTTATCTACGTACGCCTAGGTAACAGTTTCATTCTAGGCATTGATAGCTGTTCATAGGTATCTAAGCGCCAACGGATATGTTTACAAACGCTGACGACCTCATCGGGTCTATCGAACCCAATGACGAGGAGGATGAAATGGGTAATGAGTATCTGCGTAGGCCTATCTCTGCCTACGTAGGTAGGAACCCTTAGCGCAATGTTCACAGCAGAAGAATAGCTCTTCATCGTCTACCTCAAGCTTAACGTGATTTCCAAATGTAGTTCTACCACGTGTAGCACACCTTATTTCCTTCCTTATAACAACGTTATGGCAAGCTTTCAAACGTTTTTCAACGATCTTCGAGCTAATATCGCTAGAATTCCTCCGCTTTTCACATTTTATCGTATCCCAAATTTCATTAAGCTTTACCGCGAAACTAACGCCGATCACGGGAAGTATAAACCTCCTAAAATATTTCGTGAGGTACGTATTGGGCTTATTGTAAGGACGTACCCTAACACGTACACCGCAACTGCTCATGCTTTTCATTTATTGAGTATAACATTTCTCAGGATCTATATGTCACTTCCTTTAGGGAGAGCGTCGATGAATGCCTTTGAAAGCACAACTCTTGGACCATATTCAGGGGTAACTAGAAGATCGTTTCTACCGCATTCTCCAAGCTCGGCCATTATCGCATATGGTAGCTTGAAGCCGTATCGTTTCCACAGGTATTCCTATGAAGCCTAAGCTTCTAAGAAACCCTGCTACACATGCAACGGTTACAATTTGTCTAGTATATCCTCATCCAATGCTTGCCTCTCCGACCTCGTTTGGCACGTATTTAAAGGCTTGTAATCCTCTCCAAAAGCCATAACTATAACGTTCTTTACTCTCTCAGGAATCTCGATGGATTACTTACAATGCTTTTCTAC
>CALBHZ010000003.1 GCA_937892815.1 uncultured archaeon
ATAAGAGGAATTGCGAGGAGTTCATCGGATGATGAGGTAATTATTGCGGGAGATGAAAGAGGGGCTTTCATCATACCTCCTATTTCACAAACGCCAGATGGATTCGCTTCAGCGCTTTTCATAGTTGAATACCTAGTAAGTAGCGGTATGAAGTTATCTGAGCTTATAGATAGCTTGCCTAAAAGCTCAATGGCACATCGAGAAGTTCCCTTAAGCTTTGGAAAAAGAGGGGCTTTTTTGAGGACTTTACTAGATAATATTAAAGAAAACGTCGTCGATACCATGGACGGTTTAAAGCTCGTAGAGGATAGAGGATGGGTTCACATCCATCCGAGAACGCATGAGCCCATAATTGATCTAATAGCGGAGGCGGATACTCCTGAGGATGCTGAGTTATTGGTAAGAAAGTACCTTACCGTAGTACAATCGGTTTTAAGCTAAGGGAAAGCAATATATAGTAAGTAAATGGTACATTACGCATGAAGATAGCGTTCTTCGTATGGGAATTTCCTCCGGTTTTAGTTGGAGGTCTTGGAACCTATGCTCAAAATATAACTCCTCACTTTGTAAAAAAGGGACATGAAGTTACGGTTTTCACCTTAAATCCTGGAGATCTCCCTACTCGCGAGATAAGGGATGATATTGAAATACATAGACCCCTTTTAGTTAATGCATCCACTATCCTATCTTCATTCGTAGCCAACGATTTACTTAGATGGGGGGCGAATTTGAAGTTCTTCAGCGATATCTTTACCTATAACCTCCTCTCTTCCTCTAAACTGCTAAACGATTTAATTAAGAAGGGGAGGAGGTTCGATATCGTATCGGTTCACGACTGGTTAAGCGCGATGTCTGGAATATTGGCGAAGGAGGCAGGGCTTAAGACCGTTTTCCACGTCCACTCTACTGAATGGGGTAGAAGTGGCGGGGATGGATCTAAGGTAGTTCAACACATAGAGAACTCAGCAGCTCAGATTTTAGATTGGATAATAACCGTAAGTCATGCGATGAAGGAAGACTTAACTAGGCACGGATGGCCTGAGTGGAAGATAAGCGTTGTGTGGAATGGCGTAGACCCTGAAAAGTATAATCCAAGAAAGGTCACAAAGGAGGAGGTTAAGAGGATAAGAGGCATGTACAATATAAGAGATGATGAGAAGATGATCTTGTTTATAGGAAGACTGACCTGGGTTAAGGGGGTTAGGAATTTAATTCAAGCGATGCCAACGGTATTAAATGAATATCCGAACGTTAAGCTCGTAATACTTGGAAGAGGAGAGCTTCAACACGATATCATGGAGCTAGTAGATAGATTGGGAATAAGGAATAAGGTAATTTATAGATTCGAGTTTGTATCTGAAAAGGAGAGGATTGCGCACTACGCCGCATGCGATCTATGCGTTTTTCCTTCTTTATACGAGCCCTTCGGTATAGTTTCGTTAGAAGCTATGAGTATGGAAAAACCTATAGTCGTAGGAGCGAGAGGAGTTATAGGATTTAGGGAGCAAGTTATAGCATCGGGTCCGGAGAGATGCGGCGTACACGTTAATGGAGGAGATCCAGAAGATATCGCTTGGGGTATAAAGGAGATATTGGTAGACGAGAAGAGGGCAAGACAATGGGGAAGGAATGGAAGAGCGAGGGTATTGAAGTACTTCACTTGGGATAAAGCGGCCGAAGCTACCTTAAATATCTATGAGGAAGTTATTGAAAAATAAATTAGGGTAAGATCTGTATTCCGGCTAACGTTTGTAGAAGCAGCCCTGTGAGGAAGAAACCGTAGTATATCATTCCTAAGAACAGCAGGATCGTTACGATCGCGTTAGGCCTAAGCTCCTTAGGCAAGAACCGATAGTTTACTATTATCTGGAGAGGGTAAGCAACGGTTAAAGCGAATAGCCCTAAATTAGCTCCTGTAGCAGCTATTCCGTACGGTTTAGCCCATCCAAACTTAATGGACCCTATTAACAATATTAGGGCGATGGTGAATAGTAAGTATAGTACAGCGTAATATACCCTTCTAGGATCGTCCTTAGCCCATTTCCTAACTCCTCTGCTCGCTATCCAGAAGTTATCGGTTATAACTCTTGATACAGCGTCCATTAATCCGAACTGAGTGCCGAACAGCATGAAGAATCCTCCCAGTAAAACGATAACCCAAGCAACAGGACCTAATACCGCTCCAAGAGCTTCCGCTTGAACGGCGGCTACCTTCCAGCCCATCGGAGCTAGGCCTTTAGGGGCTAAAAGGCCGTACGCCATTACACTCGTCATGTATACCGTAATAAAGGTAAGAAGGGACATTACTATCCAGCTATCTACCCTAATTACCCTTAGCCATCCCTTCCATCTTCTCAAATTCTCCTCATTTACTTCAAATGGCACCTCCTCTGTAGATATTTTAACTCTTCTCCCTCCTATAACTGCAGAGATATACCCTACCTTGCTACCCATGCCCCATCCCTTATCTCTAGCGTAACTTGAAAGCATTAAGTTAAAGCCGAAACCGGCTGGAATATAGGCTATAGCCGCCGCTATAACGAACCAATCGGCTCCTCTAGGCAATCCAAAGCTAAAGATACCTCTACCTACTTCCACCCAGGCGTAAGATGGAGCTCCGGCTACCACAGCTATAGCTACCAGAACTATAACCCCTAGCACTATTGGCCAATTAACAAGCTCTAAAGTCCTCTGTATTTTAACTCCTAAATGCAGGATGATTAAGCTTACAACGAGTAGGGCAATCGCCCATATTAAAACTAGGTTGCTATCTCCAGGACCTGGCATCCTTCCCAGCTGCAAAGCTACGACAGCAGTTGCTGAAGCGGCAGCCCATCCAGGCCAAATTACAGGAATGAAGAGCATTAGGGACCATGCCCAAGCCCACGCAATCGGCTTTCCTAACCTCATGTAAGCTTCATGTATGGGTTGACCGCAGTAAACGGTGTACTTCATGGATTCCACGCCTAAAATCGCCTGTAAAATACATCCGACAGCGGCCATCCACATTAATGATGGACCGTATTTAACGATCATAGCCGGAAAGAAGATCCATTCTCCAGCTCCAATGGAAAGCGATGCTAAAATGATTCCTGGACCTATGGCTTTTAAAGCCGGTAAAAGCCCAGGAGGAGGTGGCGGAGGAAGATGGGATTCGAGTAGGTGCGGGGGTCGTGGCCGAGGGTGGTGTAGAAGACGCGGCCTGTGCCATAGGGGCGGACGTAGCTGATGGCGTAGTGCTTGTCGGGGCGCTTGCCGGGGTCCTTCATCGCGTCGAGGTCGAGGCTGAGGAGGATGCGGAGCTTCTTGGGGTCGTGGGGTGCGCGGAGGAAGTAGATCTCGTCGTGGATCTTCCACGGCTTGCCCTCGAGGCAGGCGACGAGGGGGTGGCTGGGGTCGTCGATCTTGAGCACGAGGTCCTGGTAGATGTGGCCGCCGTAGTATCCACCCATCATTTCGCCGTAGTCGGGCCAGCCCTGGAGGGCGCAGGTGGCGGCGTGGATGCCGACGATGCCCTTGCCTGGGATGACCTTGCCGTCGCGGCGGGTGACGCCCTTGACGAACTCGAGGATGGACTGCTTGATGGCGGCGTCCATCTTCTTCGCGGCGGCCTTCTGCTCGGGGTCGAGCTGGCCGAAGTTGGCGGGAAGGAAGGGGTCGCGCTCGTGGATGTTGTTCATCACGAGGGCGTCGTAGCGCGGGAGGGCGTCGCCGAGGAGGAGTCGGGGGTCGTCGGTGACGGTGACCTCGAAGGC
>CALBHZ010000004.1 GCA_937892815.1 uncultured archaeon
TTAAAATCTCTAACACCTTTTCAGGCTTAATCGGTACCTCTTCTATGATCGCGTTTAAAGCGTCTTTAGCGGCGAAGGAAACCGTAGACGGAGAAGAGGTTACGCCTCCCTCATCTATGTCTTTCGCTCCAAGCTCTATATATTTAGAGGGCATCTCGTAATGTACGATATTTATCTTAGGGAGCTCTAGCGCCGTAGGCATTAAGTAATCCATGTAGGTTGGATTCAATAGCTGTCCATTTTATCGTATACTAGCTCTTCGTAGAGCGCTCTCCCTATCCCACGAACTATGCCTCCATGTAATTGAGCTTCAACTATAGCGGGGGTTTATTATCTCTCCGGTATCGTGAATTGTATAGTAACCTACTACCTTAATTAGCCCGGTCTCTGGATCCATTTCTACAGCGCTAAGTCAGTCTCAACTTCGTGTGCTGCGTTTATCGATGTCGGATGTTCCTCCGTTAACGGACTAAACAAGGTACTTGAATATCGAAAATGTACCCTCCCTTCTCCACTATCTCCTTATCTAATACGAAGTGAGCTCCTAGCCAGAAGTATACGGTGTTAACGACGTCGTAGATCGACATTTCTTAGGTGGGTCCTCTTTAGAGAGAACTTGACCGTCAATTAGCTCTAAGTTTTCCTTTTTATCCTCGAACCACTTAACGGGCCTTCCGGTTAGCTTAGATGCTAGAGTGGGGATTACCTCCTCATGCCGATGCAGCCTATTTCCAAAGCTCCTCCTACATCTGCCGCTATCACCCTAACCTCGCTTTCCTGCATTTTCAACGCCTTCGCAATATACCTCTTCGCTCACCGCCTACCCTTAATTGAAAACGCTCGAACTGCACTGAAATACAATATTTAGGAAATGCAGATATCGACATATTAATCGGTATAAATAACCTTAGGAAATTAAATACAAGAATTTCGTACTTAAACGGGTAAAAAGTTGAGATATACGAAACGTTTTTTCGTTGTTCTAAGGTAGTGTAGCAGTTATTTCCGTGTCTTTAATTCTTAAACGCATACCTCTTTATTACATTAACTAGCTTATCTAGATCATCCTCGTTATTATAGAAATGTATAGAGACCCTGATTCCCTTGCGTACGCTGATTATTACCTTGTTCCTTCTCAGCCTCTCAGCTATTTCCCTTTCATTCTTTACATTAAATAGAACTATTCCAGATCTATATTTGTCCTCTAGTGGAGATGCTACCTCAACATTCATCCTTTCCAAATCTTCAGTAAGCAGTCTATTGAGCCTCACTATTCTTTTTTCAATGACCTTAATTCCCACTTCATTAATTAGATCAAGCGACGCTCCTAGACCATATATCAATGGAAAAGCTAAATTCCCGCATTCAAATCTTCTAGCAGAGCTATCAAATTCAAGTCTGTAATCGTAATAATTGAAAGGATCTTTAACGCTCATCCATCCTATTTCAGTAACTTCGAGCTCATTCATAACTCTTTCAGAAATATATAGAAACCCTAAGCCAGGGGGCGATATGAGCCATTTATATGATCCGCAACTCAAGAAGTCTATGTTATACTTTTTAACGTCCATTTCCAACGCTCCTATTGACTGAATGCCGTCTACAATGAGGTAGATGCCTTTGTCTCTACATATCTTACCTAGACGTTCTAGCTCGACTCTGAAACCCGTGGAGAACTGAACGCTACTTATCGATACAGCCTTAGTGTTTTCATCTATAGCCTCTTCGATATCTTCAAGCTCTATCTTCCCTTCCTTATTCTTAACGAACTTTAGTTTAGCTTTTTTCATCCAAGGATATACGTTAGCTGGAAATTCTAGATCGTTTAATATTACATTGTCGTTCTTCTTCAATTTGAGCCCATTAGCGATGATAGATAGCCCTTCCGACGTATTCTTAACGAAGGCTATTTCGCGTGTAGAAGCGTTAATTAATTTCGCTATCTTTTCTCTTACCTTCTCCGCTTCCCTAAGCCAGTCAAGGTACTTCAACTCTCCATCTGTGAGTTGATCCTTCAGACAATTATTTACGGCATTAAGCGTTCTCCTCGGGATAAGGCCAGTCGCTGCTGTATCCAAGTAGTGCCATTTATCTAAGCCTGGAAATTCCTTTCTTACCTCATTAAAGTTCCTCAAATTATCAATATTAACGCTGTAAGGCTATTTTAACTTATTAAATGTCTAATTCCCCAGTACTTTTTAGGCGCGTTCGGAAACCTTTCATACATTCCTTTCAACTCTCTTTCCTCGAGGTATCTCAATACGTATTTCTTCTTCACGCCGCTTTTTATAGCCCTTATTATCAAGGCTCTCAGCTGCTTCTTAGCTAATTCAACCTCCTTAGAGGTTAGCTCCTTAAGCTCTTTGTTATTTATCCAAGCGGCGTAATAGTGTTCTATCCTAGGTCTATGGAACAGCTTTCCTTCCGCTCTCAACTTCTGAAGTCCGTACTTAGTTCTCTGGGAAGTCATTAACCTTTCATAAGTAGCAAACCAAGACTTTAGAAACTCCCAGAACTTCCTAAACATGGGATCCTTGATTTCGGGCTCGTTTGTAAAGTAAATTACGAACCCTTCATCCGCTACCCTTTTCAAGACGTCGAATATCTTTTCCGGCTCGTCAAACCTCCCTATCCTCGTTAAGTCATACGTAATAATGACGTTCACTCCTTTCCTCTTACAAAAGTCCAGCATCTCCTTTACCTTTCTCCTCGAAAAGAAGTCGACTTTACCAGAGACGTCCTCATCCGAAAATATGTTAATTAACTCTATCCCCTTCTCCCTAGAGAAGTTAACTATGGCGTTCTCTTGCGCCTTTACATCTTGCATATCCGTTGAAACTCGAACATAGCCTACGGCCCGCACACCTCACTAAACCCGTCATAAGGTAATAATCCTTGATTGTTAAAGACATTTTACCTAAAAATCGTTAAAGTATCGCTCCTGTTATATACTTACGTAATTCTAACGTTCTCGGAAAGTAAGCGTAATAACCATCCCTTTAACGTTTTATTCCGTGCATCTCCTGCATCACTTAATAGTTTGTCTACGAGGTCTTTACTGAGGTAGAATCCTTCTCTTTAAGTCTCTCTACGAGTGGTGCGGCTTCTCCTATCATGCCTTTTAGCCCCATAGCTTTTAGAAGACCTAACATGTCCACGATTTCCAAGCTCGGTTTCCCGCCTTTTTTGCCCTTGAGATCGCCCGTTATTAGCAGATCACTTCTCTTCAAGGCTAGTGTTCTTCATCCTCTCTGACAATAGTCTTCAGCATAGGAACGAGCTTTGCATCGCAGGCCTCCTCGTCGTTTATAAAGCTTGAGCTCTGAAAGTGTTTCTTTAACACGAGCTTGCGTACACTCGGTAGAGCTACATTTTTTAGTAGAAATCGAGCTCCTCCATCACTCCCGCATATTTAAGAGTTATGAGAGGAGATGCATCGGAAACAGCGATGCTAGCTCCTCGCTTCTCGGCAATGTCCTAGCTCCTCTCCATCTCAATTAATTGTGCCGACGTTCCTCCTTGGGAGCCTTCAACAAATCCATCAGCTCTTTTTCTTAGGCGTCTATCTCCCTTCACCTGTTAACTTCTTCTGCAATCACAGTGTCGACCATTCTTAATCTACGCGGATTTTTCGAGAGAGCCGATTCTCCGAAATACTAAATCCATAATAGCGAGAAAGCCTAACGAGGAAAAGAGACCTAGCTGTAATTGGCAGAAGAGAAGCCATAGCTGTAAAACGACGTTAAAGACGCAAAGGGGGATTTAAGGAATGGATAAGTAAAACTTAAATTCATGGTACTACCGTAGTACTGTAGGGTTAACCGTGGCCGAAGTCGTAGTTACTCGAAAGTTCCAAGTTACTATTCCTAAGGAGGTCAGGGAGGTTCTCGGAATAGGTATTGGAGATAGACTTCTCATTAGAGTTGTTAACGGAAAGATCGTCATGGAGCCTATCAGGGCCTCTAATGCTCTAAAGAGGCTCTCCAGCATCGCCGATAGGCTTCTCGGCGGGCCTAAAAGAGTTGATGCGGTGAAGCTTGTTGAGGGATCTCTTGAAAAAGAAACGGGTTTACATTGATACTAACATATTCATCTACGTAGCTTTAAAACATCCAGATTTTTATAAGAAATGCTATGACGTGTTGGAGATGCTCGTATCGAAGGAGCTCGTTGGTTACGGCTCGCATCTAGTACTTTTCGAACTTTTTGGAGCGCTATCAGAGATCGATGTTGAAGCAGCATACGAGGCTGTAAGCTCCTACCTAGACTTGCCGCTAACCATGCTAGAGCTGAACAGAGAGACCTTCGACTACGCCAGGGAAATAGCGGTATTATCGAAAGTTACATACGATTCGCTACACGCGGCGTTAGTTGCACAAAACGGCATAGACATCGTAGTCTCCGAGGATCTGGAAGATTGGAGTAAGATATTAAGGATTTGGCCTAAGGTTAAGGAAAGGCTTAAAGTAAGGGATCTAACGTTTATCTCCCCAACAAAGGGTGTAGTAGAGGCTAGATGAAACTCACAGGAAGCCGGGAGAGTTTAAGAGGATGGTCAAGAAAGCGCTGAAGAAGGGTGCTATAGAAAACTTAGACCGGGGTATGTCTGGTCTAATAGGAAAAGATAAACATCCAGAGGAGTAATCCATGTTAACATTAAGGTGATTAGATGAAAAGCTCCCACGTAGCTTTTGCAGCGTTTATGATACAGTTAGTGTTGGAATTATGCTAACTTCGGGAGCTGCATGATATCCTATGCGATAATTGGCACTATACTAACACCTCACTAAGCCCATCATAAGGTAATAACCCTTGATTGTTAAAGACATTTTACCTAAAAATCGTTAAAGCATCGCTCCCGTTATATATTCGCGTAAAGGGACGCTCTCCTTAATCTTTATCCTCTTAATATCTAGTTTGATATCAAGCTAGATACTAATTTACAGGATTTTCATTTTCTACGTTCCAGGTAACATGAGAATATAACGAATTTACTGATAAACTTTCAAAATTGAGGATCAATTATTAACGGATAAGAGAGGAGGT
>CALBHZ010000005.1 GCA_937892815.1 uncultured archaeon
CTGATTAATAGGGTATTCGTGGGTTCCTAAAACTACACCGCATTTTTCACAAACGAACTCCTCATCTATCTTAATGGCTCTACCTCCACATCTACAGTAATGCATATCTTTCGCTTTAAGAAAATGCTAACTATCTAGAATAGTCGCCTAAGTCGTGTTCAAACTTATAACTACTCCATTGTAAGTTTATAGTGGAAACTGGAGAGACCCGCTCCTTCCTAGAGATTTTAAAAGTAAACTCCACATTTAAATACTATAAACCTTTAAGATCTATAGCGTGAGAAGCTTTGTCGTCCCTTTCGATTAGAAAATTTATGGAGGAGCTATCAACTCTAGTTGGAAAGAGGGTAAATGTAGTAACTACTGACGGGAGAGTAATAGTTGGAGAGTTATTGGGGATATCGGAATCCCTATCCCTGGTATTGGGTAGGATACAGGGTAGACCCGATGTACCAAAGCTCGTTTTAAATGGAGAGTACGTTAAGGAGATATCGTTGCTAGAGAAGCCCTTCGACTTAAGGATTTTAGCAGAAAGGATATCTAGGGTGTTTCCTGGTATGGTAAAACTGAGGGAGGATATAGGAGCGATAATAGTAATGGATAAGATAAAGGTAACGGAGAGTGGGGTAGTAGAGGGGACGGGTCCTTCGGCTGAAAGAGTAAGGAGCATATACGAAGAATATATTAGGGAGTTGAGAAAAGAAAGGGAAGGAGCCTAGTGACATTTGAAGTTAAATACACCGATTTAGCTGGAAGGATAGGAAGACTACATATTAAGGGAAGATGGCTAGAAACCCCTATCTACTTACCCGTAATACATCCTGTTAATCAGCCTATTCCGTCCTCCCAAATATTCGACATTGGTTATAACGCCGTTATCACGAACGCTTACATAACCTACAGAAAATACGGCGAAGAAGCTAAAGAGAGAGGAATACACAGTATTATCGGCTTCCCGGGAATCGTAATGACGGATTCAGGAGGTTATCAAATTCTGGAATATGGAGAGGTAAAGGTAGACCCTATTGAAATAGCCGAATATCAGAGAGACATAAAATCCGATATAGCCGTAATACTCGATACACCGACTGGGTACAGAACTCCTAGAGATAGAGCCGTAGAAACCGTAAGGAAGACCATCAAGGTAGCTCTCGATACTCTTCCAGTAATTGAAAAGGGAGGTCCGTTATGGGTAGGTCCTATACAGGGAGGAGATCACTTAGATTTGGTAAGCTATTCGGTAAAGGAAATGACGAAGCTCCCCTTCGACTTATTCGCTATAGGCAGCCCTGTTGAGATTATGAACAATTACGATTTTACTACGTTAGTTAAAATAGTGATGACCGCTAAAGCCGGGCTTCCTTTAGGTAAACCCGTTCACCTCTTCGGAGCAGGTCATCCATTAACTATGGCCTTAGCGGTTGCTATGGGTTGCGATCTATTCGATTCTGCTTCGTACATCCTCTTCGCTAGAGAAGGACGATATATGACCTTTTACGGAGTTAAAAGGTTAGAGGAATTAACGGAGCTTCCGTGTTGTTGTTCTATTTGTAGTAAAGGCTTGAGGGAAATACTGGAAATGACCGATGATGAGAAGGTAAAGGCCTTAGCGCTCCATAACCTCTACGTTCTCAAGGCTGAATTAAATGCGATAAAGAACGCCATAAGAGAAGGTAGGCTTTGGGAATATGTTTCTATTAAATCTAAATCACACCCAGCTCTATATAAAGCAGTTAAAGAGCTTTTTACGAACAAGAAGTACTTCAAGTATCTCGATGAAGGAACTCCTATGTTTAAAGAGAGGGCCATTTTCCTTTTTGATGAAATAGACCGACATAGGCCTGAGGTAGTCAGACATCATGAAAGGGTCAGATCTTTAAGGATAAGGGGAGAGAAGGCCATACTACTCGTTCCAGAAACGTACGAAGCCGCCTTATTTATCAAGATAAGGAGAAATATTAGGGAATTCTTAGAAAGGGGAGATAAATTCTTTATAGCGTCTCCATATTTCGGCCCTATACCTATTGAAGTACATGATGTATATCCTCTATCTCAAAATACGATGGTTGAACTCGATGAAATAGGAGAGGAAGAAGTAGAGAGTTACAGAAAGGTACTTGAGAGCTTTAAGGAGATAGTGGTAGTGTTTGAAAGAGGAAAGGAACGTTTTTCATACAATTTGATGGGGATCCTTAAAGATTTAGGAAAAGAAGTGAGTAGAAAAGGCCCTGTTCGCATTCTAGATTTCATCGACAACCTCTAAGTATATATTGATTCTCCTACCCTCTTCTCTTCTTTTACTGACCTCCTGTATAGCTCCGCTTCTATCGCTTCCGCTCCCTTAATTAACGGCGTTACATCTATTTCAAATCCGTAGATACGTGAGAGAACGCTAACGGCGACGGCCGTTGCTCTTGGATCAACTCTTTCTGTAGATGCGTATGCTAGAATAGCGTAAGCCGGAAAACCTACCATTTCAAAGTAGTTTAATAGTATAGCGACGGGCCCTACGATGACATCGCGCCCCGCTATCTGCCCAGCGGCCAGATCATCTTCCTCTCGACGCGCCGCGGCGGCTTCCACCGCTGCGGACGCGGGCCGTGCCCCACCCACACTCTCCACCTGTGCGAGGCCGACGGCTCGAAGGTCCGCACCCTGTCCTGGCACGAGACCCACGAGTGGGACCCCTGCGTGCTCAACGACGGGCGCGTCGTCTACACGCGCTGGGACCTGTCTCTTATACACATCTGACGCTGCCGACGAATTAGACGGTGTAG
>CALBHZ010000006.1 GCA_937892815.1 uncultured archaeon
AGAAGACGGCATACGAGCTGTAGAGAGGTCTCGTGGGCTCGGAGATGTGTATAAGAGACAGAGATGTGATTTTCCGGCCTCCTTTTTACCGGTTATTATAGTTAGCCTTCCATCGATATCTTCAGCATTTATAACGAATTCATCTCCAGTTGAAGTAGTACCTATCCGGATTTTCCTACCATGTTTGCCTATTATCTTAAATAAATCCGCGTATGGCATTCTAGTGACCTTGCTATGAACCCTGCTTGGTACCCAGCTTACGTTAGAAGAAATTTTTCCTTTCTCAACTGAAGCTCTCACTTTACATTTCAACACTCTAGCATCCTTAATTAGGTAAGATATACTTCTCAAGTTATAAGGGTCGAGCATCTGTCCTTTCTCATCCCTAAATAACTCATCCCTCAACATCTCTTCCTCCATTCCAGGAGAATCTAAGTAGGTTTCATCGTAAACTTGCAAGATGAGCGCTCTTTTCTCTCTTACATCTTCAACTAGTATGTAATCTCCTCTTTCTATCTTTTCATTAGGTAAGAGCAAGATCCTAAATTCATCTCCATGTTTACTTAAGATCTTCATAACTATCACCTATAATTTCAACGAGCCGAGAACAAGTCTTCTTATATCTTCGGTCATTAATACGTCTCTAGCTTTAGACGCTATTATCCCCTTTACACCCGCAATTTCGGCTTGCGTAAATATTGAAACTAGATGAGCAATTTTGAGTGATTCCGGATAGCCATTGTTCAGTATATCGCTATTCCTGAGAGATGGAAAGGCTTTACTTGGATCTACATGAGATGGTAGATCTATCCTGAAGACGAGACCTCCTCTATCTAGTTTTACTAAGTAGCTTCTTCCTAGCGATGGCCTGATTAGGGACTTTATAAGCTTCGTTATTTCTATGTAACAAGGTAAATCGACCTTAGATATTGAGGAAGCGAGCCTGTTCACGAGCTTTATTCTACTCGCTTTGCTTATTCCAACTAATGTAGCATCCTTGCTTTCTGAGAGCAATATGTCTAAACTCGCCCATTTTGGTTCGAAGACGGATAACCTCAATGAACCATCAAGCAAAATAAACTTGGACTTGAAGTATGATATTGCGAAGGAGGCAAGAGATCTTTCCATGATTAACCTCATGCTCTTCATAGCTGCTTGTCTATCTAATAGGAGCAACATCGGATGTACTTTGCTGTTAAAACAAGAAGCTATCTCCCTTGCATTTCCTTCATTAAGATACAGTAGAAAAGGCCCTACTCTATGTATTTCCCGTTCTCCTCTATCGTAGACGACGAGCGCTGCCTTCGCTCCGTATACTGAACCGTCATCGGTTTCAGCTATATGAACGACGCTGGAATCTATAGCAGCTATTGAACCTCTCTCACCTTTCTCACTAATAACCACCGGATTATCTAACGATATTATATCCCATCCCTGTATAGGTCTAACTTCCCGATCTTCTGAAGGTACGAATAATACCTTTTTGCCCTCTAATTTTCTAACATCCATACGATCAAATACGGATAGAAGGTTAGAAAGGCCGTTAACGATAGGAAGATTTAATTGGTTGTTCAACTTGATCAACAATAGGATAGGCGGAGGGGGCTTATAAATATTGCTCAACTTGAACAATAACAACAACAAAAATGAGAAGGAGGAGAAGGTAAAGGTTAAATTGAAAAGGGGGGCTTGGGAAATAGAGATAGAGTGTCCTGAAAGCAGGCTTACTGATGTGATTTCTAAAGTCTTAGCCGGCTTAGGTACCCAAACCGTCCCAATTGTTGAGCGTTCAATAACTTCTAAAGGAGTAACATGTAAAAGCCTTTTAGAAGATCTATGGAAGGAAGGTTGGTTTTCCGAGCATAGAACGCTATCTGAAGTAGATGCTGAGTTAGGAAGAAGAGGATATCACTATGACAAATCCGCCATTTCCCATACCCTTACGGATTTAGTGAGAGAGGGAATATTGAGTAGAGAAGGGAGTCCGAGGAACTACAGGTATGTCCAGAAAAGACCTCCTCCTTAGCGTCCTCTAGTCTTCAGGGTTTCGTAAAGCCATTTTATCCCTAACGTCGTTATTTTATACGACGTTCCCGTCTTTCCCGTTACCCTCTTTACATGTCCAGCTTTAACTAACTCGCTTAACCTAGAGCTTATCGATTTAGGATTGATCGAGGTAGCGGATTCAAGCTCCTGCACCGTCATGTGATCAGCGCTACTCGATCCAGTTTCATACGCTATTCTATTTGCAGTTAATTGGAGAGCTATGACTAATTTATCGCTTAGCTTCTTCTCAGTTATAACTCTGGGACCTTCTGGCGTTATTCTTATGTAATCGGAAAACATTTCAGTTAAGTCCTTTAGATCGTAGTTTAAGTAGAGCTTCTTAGCTAAAGCGTAAGTAGGTAGATTTTGAGCTAGGAATCTATTCACGAGCTCAGCAACTTCCTCAGGTTTTCCGGTGAACTGGGCCTTAACATCTCCGTAGGCTATTTCCACTTTAACGGCCTCCTCCATATTATCACCTACTTAGCTAATAAAACCGTTGATGCCGTATAAACGTATTCTTCATCAGGACCTTTAAACCTCCTCAATTTACCATCCTTAGCGAGCCTTAAGAGAGCTACGGCAACCGATTGTCTCGGATATATCAAACCGTAAGATTCTAGGGCTTCCTTAACGTCCATTAGCTTCCTAGGCTTTCTCCCCCATTCGGTTGCAAATAGCTTAGTTATAACTGATGGTAGCGATTCGTCCTTTTCTATCTTAATTTCCGGAAGCTCCTCCATCTTTTCCTCTACTTGGGGTTCTCTCTTTACGGGCTCAACAGACGGCTTAGGAGGGAGAGAAGAGATGTTCCTAAGTATATCTGGAATTGCCTGAACCACGTCTTTCAGAGAGTTCTTGGTTGCTTCTATCTCAATCTCGTTTGCATTAACTTTAAGTCTAATCCTTACAGTTTCCTGTTCCATATGCAAACGTATATACTTAATATGTAAATATCTTTTTCTAGTCTATGCCTTACTTTACACGTATATGATGTTTTCCTTCTTTTTCAATAATTGATTTATCGTTTACTTTTACTTTCGTTTTGTAAAATTTCCTTAACTATCTTGCTTACCTTCGCTCCGTCTGCTTTGCCTCTAACTTTAGCCATAACCTTTCCCATAATTAACCCGAAAGCCTTCATTCCTCTTTCCCTAACCACTTCAGCATTGCTTTTTACTACTTCCCTAACTATTTCAATAAGCTCGTCATCACTAATGCCCTTGATACCTAGTACTTCAATAGCTTCCTTCACCGACGAAGCCTTCCCGCTAAGAATAGCCCTCATGATCTCGGGTATGGCTTCTTTAGCTACCTCTCCCTTATCTACAGAGAGGAATATCTCCTTGATATCTCTATCACTTAGCTTAGATACGTCTAATCCTTCTCTCTCCAACATAGTTATCGTTTCAGTTAGAGTAGCCGCTATAAATGTTGGGGCTAACTTTACCTTGCCGAGAATTTCTTCAAATAGAACGTTTCTTTCCGAATCAAGGAGCTGCTCTGCTAACTTGCAGTTTATTCTGTACTTCTCAGCGTATTCCTTTACCATTTCCTCCCAAGGTTTAGGAACGAGTTTAGAAAGCCTATCAAGCCTTTCCTTAGTTATCGGAATCGGAGGGATGTCCGTTTCCGGGTACATTCTCGCTGAGCCTGGCCTAGGCCTAGAAAACCTCGTCTTCCCATCTGGCGTAGGAGCCCTTGTTTCAGATGGAGGACCGTAGAGTGCTTTTTTCAATCTCTCCCTTATCTGTCTCTTATACACATCTCCGAGCCCACGAGACC
>CALBHZ010000007.1 GCA_937892815.1 uncultured archaeon
CCTAGGCTCTACCTGTTTATCAGAGCCGTTAGACTTCCCTTCTTAATCGCTACCTTCTTTCCAGTAACCTTAGGAGCTCTAGAAGCAGCTAGAGAAGGGTTCTTCGATCCCATTTTATACATCTTGACGTTATTAGGCGTTTCGTTAATTCATTTCGGCTTAAATGCAGCTAACGATGTATTCGATTTCAAGCTAGGAGCCGATAAGGTAAACTTAACTCCTACTCCGTTTAGCGGAGGATCTAGGGTTTTAGTCGAAGGCCTAATCACGGAAAGAGGAATGAAGCTGCTCTTTTCCCTATGCTACCTTACTGGGATAGGCATAGGACTCTACTTGGCGTTCACGAGAGGTTTCATCCCAATAATATCCTTAACGCTCTTGGGGTTCTTCTTAAGCTTCTTCTACACCGCTCCACCGTTTAAGCTAGCTTATAGAGGTCTAGGGGAGATCGCCATTTTCTTAGGCTTTGGACCCACCTTGGTCTTAGGGTCATATTTCGTTCAAGCGCAAAGGTTTACCCTAGAAGCTCTATACCTATCCATTCCAATTGGAATTTTAATTATGTTAATATTGTATGTTAATGAAATACCGGATAGGCCATGGGACGCTAAAGCCGGAAAGAGAACTCTAATTGTAAGGTTGAAGAAGGGGGCGATCGCTAAGGGATATTCCGCTTTAATCGCTTTAGTCTACGTTTCGATCGTTATAGGCTCATCTATCGGTCTCCTTCCGATCTACTGTCTGACCTCGTTAGTTACTGTAATTTGGGCTCCTAAGATAGTTAAGGGTATAAAAGAGAACTTCGAGAACGCTTACGCTCTTATACCTACGATGGCTAAACATCTCAAGCTATACGCTTTCACGGCTTTAATTATCTCTTTAAGCTTCGTATTGGATATTATCGTTAAGGATTTACTACTATAATTTAATTCAATATAGAGTAGGCTCTTAAAGCTACAGGACGTTCATATAGCTTCTTCCTTTAAGTACCTTAGGATTACCTCCTTCACCATCCTAACGTCCTTAATCCTAACGAACTCGTCTACACCGTGGAATCTGCTATCTCTAGCTATAGGACCAAATACTAGAGTAGGTATGTTCTTTTCCTTCGTATACCTTCCATCGTTTCCACCCAACTCAGCAGCGTACTCTAGCCTCTTCCCGATTACTCTTTCTACGGCCTTAGAAAAGCCTACAACGAAAGGATGGGTTATTTCGGTGTAGTAATTCCCGCCTCCTTCGTATTTTAAGAGCTCTACTTTCCATCCTATTTCACTACTCACTTCAGTTAAGTAATTTTTCAGATCTTCGATGGCTTCATCTACATCTTCCTCGGGTATAAGCCTTAAGTCGAAGGTAGCTTCAGCCTCCCCCGGTATCACATTCGACTTCTCTCCAGCCCTCAGCACCGTTATGCTGAACCTTCCCCAGACGTACGGATGGGGAGATCCGGGAGGGGATTTCAATTTTGAAAGCTTTTTCTCCCTTAGCCTCGTGTACTCTTCAAGCTTGACGATCGCTTTAGCTAACGGATATATTGGATTTTTAGCGAGGTGGGGATATCCTGCATGTCCCTGTACTCCCTTTACCCCTATCTTTCCCGCTACGATTCCGCTCGCTCCTACGTATATAGCATCGAAGCCTCCATCTACGATTAAGGCCTCGTCGGCTCTTATACCTACCTCCCTCATCAGGTATCCTAGGCCGGCTCTTCCTCCAACTTCCTCATCACATGTAAAGGCCAATATTACGTTCCTCTTCGCTTTTTCCCCTAGCTCATTGATAGCCCATATGATAGCCGTAATTCCAGACTTATCATCGCTTGCCCCTCTCCCATATACTACATTTTCCTCAATTACCGGTTTAAAGGGATCCTTCGACCATCCCTTTCCAGCCGGCACTACATCGTAATGAGCGTTAAGTAAGATAGTCTTATCGGCTTTAAGGTCTAATTTAGCTACGACGTTAGGCCTAGGTTTACCATCTTTGACTACTTCCTCTCCATCGTAGATTTCAACCGATAACCCCATATCGCTTAGCTTCTCTTTAATAAGGCTAGCCGCCTCCTCATATCCCTCTTTAGTCGTACATTCAGTTCTTACGGATATTAAATCTAATAGGAACCTAATATCCTCCATACTATTAGGTTAAGAGAGGAGGTAATTAAGGCATTCTAAAATCCTCTTTAATAGTAGTTAGAACAACGTACGTCTTAGTTCTTTCAACGTAGGGCAACGATAAAAGGGTCTTGGTAAATTTGCTGAGCTCTTCCCTGCTCTTAAACTTCGCCACGACTACTATATCTGCATCCCCCGTAACATCGTAGACCGCCAAAACGTTCCTCATCTTTGCTATCTCCTTTTCGGTATCTATGAGCTTTCCCTTCGAAACTATAACTTCCGTAATGGAAGTTAGCTGATACCCTAGCCTTTCGTGGTCGAGGACTACGGTGTATCCTTTAATTATCCCCTCCTTCTCCATCTTCTTTATTCTAGCTTGAACCGTCCCCACGGCTACGTTGAGCTTCTCAGCGAGCTTTCTATAAGATAGTCTAGAGTCGGATAATAGCTCGTTGAGGATCATCATATCCAGCTTATCCAAGTTCATCGCTATCCGTTTCCATTTCCTGTGATTTAACTTTGTTTGAAAGCAAGACGTATAAACCCTTTACCCTAATGTAGAGATGTGAAACTAGCTCTACTAGCAATATTGTTGATTTCGGTATTACCTCCACCTTACCTAAACGAGGTAGCTCCTAATCACGGCCTAGTAATTATCTCTCCAGACAGAATTACGTTAAATAATCTCCATCAAGTACACGGCCCTCCTCTCAAAGCTATAGCCTACGTTGAAAGCTTAGACGAGATAGAAGGGAGATCTTATTTCGCTTTTAAATTTGGAGGCGGCTACCTAGCTGGCGTTGTCTTAGATGAGAAGGCGAAAAATAATTTAAACGTTCTCTTCTACGATAGGCCTTTAAGCTTTCATAGCGTTCAACAGACCTTCGTTAAAAGGTACGTCTACGCTAGGTCTCTAGCTAATTTAACCGGAGAAGGAGTGAGGATTGGCGTAGTTGACACAGGCGTCGATTTCTCACATCCAGATTTAATTGATGCGCTGGCTAGAGAGAGCGGCCTTCCGTTAATGTTGGATGCAGATGGGCAAGGCATCGCAGTAACGAACGTTGTCGTTAAAGCCAATGTAGTAAACGGTAAGATTGAAAACTTGACGTCTACATCGTGCCCCTACGTTTTCGTAAGGGAGGACGGGGTCTACATAGATTTTGGAGAGGGATACGAGGTTAGAGTTTACAATCCGCTTTTCCCGTATTACGGAGATCTCTTCTTTAACGTAACGGTTGATGGGACTTGGAAGATAGGTAATAGTACTTCGGAGTTCATTTTATCGAAGAGCGGAGAGTATAGATTTGGAGTTTTAGCGGAGATCCAGCCTATATATTACAAAGGAGAGGAAGTTATCGCTCTATTCCTTTTTCCAGTTCTCACCGTAGACGATAGGAGAGAGGGGTTTTACGAGACCATTTACGTCGATCTTTCAACGGTATATAAGGAGTACATTAACTTCTTGAAGGATGAAGAGGTAGAAAAACCGGATTACGATTTTTACGATGAAAGCCCTCATAGATTAGGAGATGGAAGTGAGGTTATCGCGAGGGATTTCGATGGAGATAGTTACCCCGATATAACGGCCGGCGTTTTAGGGGCGTACGTACTAGATGTATGGGGAGCTGTAAAGAAAAGGTTGAAGAGAACGGATTTAGGGCCTTCTTACGGCGTTCCATTAGATCCGATAGACTACAATGGTACTTACTTCACAGTTATGTACGATCTATATGGTCACGGTACGGCGGTAGCCGGGTTAATAGCTTCTAGAGGGACGGTAGCTTACAACATAACGAAGGAGGGAGGTCTTCAAATAACTGGAATGGCCCCTGGATCTAAAATAGTAGCCGTTAAAGCTCTATGGGTTAGCGACGTACTGTACGCTTGGTTCTGGCTAGCTGGAATGGACTACAATGGAAGCTGGAGCTATAGAGGAAGTACTAGAGCTGATGTAGTAGTCAATAGCTTCGGTATATCGGACTGGCCCTACTTAGAGGGCTTACCCGGCAGGGACGTCTTAAGTATGCTAACCGATCTAATGAGCGTTCCAGGTAGCCTAGACAAAGAATACCCTGGAATGTTAATGGTGGTATCCGCTGGAAATGGAGGACCTGGTAAAGGGACTATAACCCCTCCAGGCTCTTCCATGTTCGCCTTAACCGTAGGAGCATCTACTTGCATGGACTGGACTTTAGTAAAACCTGAGGTTATATGGTCTAAGGGACCTCAAGCTAGGTTTGGATCTACGTCATATTACTATGATGATATCGCTCCTTGGAGCGCTAGAGGTCCTACCTTAAGCGGTACTCCAAAGCCCGAGCTCGTCGCTCCCGGAATGTACGGCTTCTCATTAGCTCCCGTAACTCTAAGAGCTCACGGATCTCAGGCTTACACTTTATTTGGAGGCACTAGTATGTCGGCTCCCATAGCAGCTGGATGTGCAGCGCTCGTTCTGCAAGGATTGAAGGAGAGAGGGGTTCAAGTAGATCCGGCTACCCTGAAGACGTATTTAGTAGCTTCAACCGATAGCTTAGGGTTTAGCCCTAGCGAACAGGGAAGCGGATTAATTAACTTCACGAAGGCGGTACTTGGAGCAACTAAAGGATGGAACTTAGTAGTTTACTCACTTATAGATCCCGAAACGTATAGGGTATTATATGAATATACCTTTGAGAGGTTAAATATCACGTTAAACATAGGACCGTTGCCTCCAGTTAAAGTAACCTATCTTCAATTCCCCTTCATGCCGCCTGGCAGGAGTTTCGAGAAGGATTTATTCGTTGAAGGGAGCTCAAGCTTTAACGCGGAGGCTATTAAGGTTAAGAGATACGAGATTGGGATTTACGAAAACGTAAGCGTAATAAACGCTTACGATCCGATCTTGGGAGAAAGCGGAGGATGGAGGCCGCTATACATTCCTTTGGATGAAATAGTCAACGTTAGCGATTTCGATAGAATTAGGATAACGTTGGCTTATCCTAGAAGCTACTTTTACAACTTGAGTAAAAGCTACGTTTACTTCGATGCGTTAAGCAGGTTGAGCTTATATCTGTATGAGTGGGAAGATGCGAACAAGGACGGAAAGATATGGTATAATGAAACGAAATTGATTTCGTTCGCTGCAGGATGGACAAACGTTCAAAGTCTAGATCTAAAGCGGAGGAACGTTAAGCTACTTATAGGGGTTTACGAGACGCCTAAAATGGCCAATTACTGGACGGGAGAGCTGCATGGAAACGTAACCGAAATACCCTTTGAAATAAAGGTTGAGGGCTTGAAGTTCGTTAGAGATGAAAACGTAAAGTTAAGGATCGATGGGAATAGAATTAAGGTAAAGGTCACGGCTCCGGAAGAACCCGGAATTTACGAGGGCTTCATAAGGATCTATACCGATAGAGATGAGGTATGGATTCCTTACTCCTATCAAACTATGGTAACGATTGACGGATTCGATAAAGTTAAGGTTCTCGAGCTATCGAATTTGAACTTCCCTCCTGATGCATCTTGGAGATACGAGTCCGGAGATTGGTATCCAATTAGGATATTAACGGAGGAGAACTTAAACGCTCTTTCCCTTAACGTTACGTGGAAGGGAGAGTGGAACGGCATCTCGGCTTTCGTATTCGATGGCTATGGAAGGCTATTAACTTCTAACGTGTTTTCAGGAGGGTTAATGGAGGTGTTCGGGTGGCCAAGTACGGATTGGATGGGGCCTGCAGGTTTAGGTAGCGGAGGCTTTTACCCTCCCGAACCTTCTACGATAAAGATACCCGCTAGAACGAACTTCCTATATACCTTAGTTCTGCACTTGACCTCAAACTCGGTAGAGGAAAAAACGAGGCCTAAGGTAATCATCACCGCGTCCTTCGTTAGAAACGAAACAACCCCTCCAAAGATAACTTTTGAAGATAGAAATTGGACGGTAATTTCAGGGGTGTATACGTTTAACTGGACGGTGACCTCTAAAGCTCCGTACAAATGTTACTATCGTATAGATCTAGGAGACTGGATAGAAACTAGGGTTAATAGAGTTAAGGTCAATACGACAGGAGGAGCGGACGGCGTTCACCTATTATCGGTTATGGTAGTCGACGCCTCTGGGCAGACCGCGGAATCTACTCTTCCCTTCATCGTAGATAACACCCCTCCCGTTATAAAAGTAGAGGGGTTAAAGAACGGAGATCTGGTATCTAGAAGGCTTAAGTTTAACGTAACGGTAGATGATACGAGCTTAGCGTTACTCTCGGTTAAGGTATTAGATAAATGGTATAACGTAACTGAACCTAAGCTTGAGGTAGATCTAGATATTAGAGGGCTTTCTGGAGCCATACCAGTAAGGATCTTCGCTATAGACGAGGCTAACCATACATCCGAGGAGCTTTATACCTTCTACGTAGATAACGAGCCTCCCGTTATAAAGCTGGTATCTCCTACAGATGGACAGTTAGTAGAACATGAAATGAGGGTAGTCTACGAAGTTTACGATTCTAATTTAGCAAACGTAACCGTTAAAATAGATGGAAAAGTCGTAAAGGAGATGTTTATCGATCCTAAGAAGTTCGTAGATGGGCCTCATTCCTTGAGAATGGAAGCTGAAGATAAAGTAGGACAGAAGAGCTTTAAGGAGATCGTTTTCTACACTTCCTACTATTCGACGTTCTATCGAGGAAGGATGGAGGAAGTTAGAAATCTATACCTTGCTATTGGAGTCGTTATCGGAGCTCTACTTACCGGCCTTATAGCCTCCGTTAAAAAATTAAAGGGTAAATAATCGAGCTTTATCCTCCTCAGTATCGTAAATTACATAGGTTGCTTCTCCAAATAGATATCCACATACTTCTCCCGGGTTTATGAGAAGCGTATCGTTTACCCTTTTTATCTCATGTTTATGGGTATGTCCTCTTACAACCACATCGTAAAGCCCGCTTTTACATAGAGCTATTACCATTTCTTCATCCTTACCGTGTATTAGAGCGAACTTCTTTCCATCGACTTCAAGGCTTCCGAAATCCTCTAAGGCAACGAAGCCCAGCTTTCTCGACGTCTCCCTTAACAGTTTCCTTTCTCCATCGTTATTTCCGAATACGAAGTACAGCTTAAATCCTTGGAATTCCTTTAAGGTGAAAGGAGCTATTATATCTCCTGCGTGTAAAATTAGATCTACCTTTTCGTCTTTCAACTTCTTTACGAGGGATCTTACGTTAGGTAGATTATCGTGGGTATCCGATATAATGGCTACCTTCATGAGCGCTATATACGGAAACTGTCTCTTATACACATCTGACGCT
>CALBHZ010000008.1 GCA_937892815.1 uncultured archaeon
GAGGATATACGGAACTTTAGGGGCTTCATGTGAGCTCTTCGTTAAAGATGGAGATAAAGTAGGTCCAGGAGCTTTAGCGCTTAAAGCTGAGGGACCCGCTAAAGCTCTCCATGCAGCTTGGAGAGCGGCTCAAGTAGTTATCGAATACGCAAGCGGGGTAGCAACTAAGACTTGGAAGCTGGTCTCGAAAGCCAAATCGGTTAATCCAAAGGTAGTGATAGCAACTACGAGGAAAGCTCCACCTGGAGCTAGATCCCTCTACTTTAAGGCCGTTTTAAGCGGCGGAGGTATAATTCATCGAGCATCTCTTTCGGAAACGATATTGATCTTCCACAATCACGTATCGCTAATTGGAGGATTTGAGGAAGCCTTGCAGAAGGCGTTAGAAGCGAGGAGGAGATGGCCCGAGAAGAAGCTAGCTTTTGAGGTAGGATCGATTGAAGAAGCCTTAAAGGCGGCTGAAATCGGCATAGATGAAGTACAGCTAGATCATATAGGCATAGACGAGCTCAAGCGTTTAGTTCCTAAGCTCAGGGAGCTTAACCCTCAGATCGTAGTAGCGGTAGCTGGAGGTATAGATGAGCACAATATCGAAGAATACGCATCTACCGGCGTGGACGTCATAGTAACGAGCGCGCCTTATCACGCTAAGCCTCTCAATATTACTACCAAAATATACGCTGTAACGTAGCTTATCGAGGTAAAAATTTATAGAGAGCTTTAAATCTCTAACTACACCGCTTTCGAAGATGTCCTTGAAGCGTTCCAAGATCAGCTTTCTAGGCAGACATCTAATGCTTAAGAAGGAGTATGCTGATTTAGTGCTCTCCGGAATTAAAAAGGCCACTATTAGGCTTGGGATGATAAGGCCTAGAAGGGAGCGCATCTTACTACACAGCGGAGGCAAGGTAGTAGCCGAGCTTAAAATAACGGATGTTGAGATTAAGAGGGTATATGAGTTAACGGATGAAGACGCTAAGCTAGACGGCTTTCAAAATAGAAAACAGCTGATAAAGAGCCTAAATAAGATATATGGAAAAGTCAGGCAGAACGATCCAGTTACGATCATAAAGTTCGAGTTAGTTGAGAAGCTCGGGGAAAAAGAGGAATCGAGATACCTAGGCTTAAAGCCCGTCGATGTAGCGAGCATAGCGTTGAGGTATAAGATCGAGCTAGAGGAGGAAGAAGAAAGGGTTTTAAAAAAGCTAATTGAGACGGGAAGCATTAGGAAAACGGCAACGTCGCTATACGGCAGCATAGCTAATAGAGGAATGGTTAGAAAGGTATTGGATAGCGTGCTTAAGAAGCTAATAGAAGCCGGAATCGTATCAAATAAAAGGTCGCCTAGCTAACTTTTATTGAGGTAGGGAAGTTGAAGCTCCATGCCGATTGTATACCGTGCATTTTAAAGGTCAGGCTTAGCGAGATTCTGAGGAAAAGGCTTCCTAGAGAGGAGGCCTTAAGGATCATGCTTAAGCTCGTTAACGAGTGTAATGAGATGATTAACTTAGGCGTCGATAACGTCACGGTGTTAGCTACCCACCTATTTAGGATAGTTAAGGAAAGGCTTGGAGATCGAGATCCCTATAGAGAGGTGAAGGAGGAAGCGAATCGTGCAGGTCTAAGGCTTTACTACGAGCTGAAACGGAGAATTGAGAACCTTTCGAGCGATCTCAGATTGGAGAGATCGCTTGCAATTAGCCTTTTAGGGAACTCCTTAGATCTAGGCGTAGCCGGCTATAGCCCTCCTAGCGTGAACGAGCTTTTAAACGAAGTAAACAGCCTTAAAGTAGAAAAGAGAGAACATGTAGAAGCTTTAAGAGAGCTGGATGGAAAGCTGATAACCTACCTATTGGATAATTCAGGTGAAGCCGTGTTAGATAGGCTTTTAGCTGAAGAGCTGAGGAGGAGAGGGGCTAAGGTAGTAGCCATAGTTAAATCCGAGCCCTTCCAAAACGATATAACTATATCTGAAGTTGAAGACGTAAAGCTGAGGGATAGCTTCGACGACGTAGTGGAGACGGGAACGGACGCCTCCAGTATATTTCTAAATGAGATAACACGGGATCTATCCAAGCTGTTGAGGGAGACCGATTTAATAGTAGCTAAGGGCATGGCTCATTACGAATACTTAACCGATCATGAACGCGAAGTAGGGAAGCCTATACTCTACCTACTGAAAGCGAAGTGTAGGCCTGTAGCCCTCTCGCTAAACGTGCCTATTGGGAGCTACGTTTCGGTTTTACATCGTTGATTTAAATGGAAAATCTCCTACTTACTCCTCTATGGCCTCTTCCTCTCCTAGCTCTCGTTCTCCTAAGCCTTTCAGCTAGCTCAATAAAGGGCTGAATTAGCCTGTGTCCCCATCCTCTCCTATATCTCCTCCTGTACACGCTATTGCTAATCGATAGGTATCTTTTAAGGTTATCATTGATATGCCTTACTAAGCCTATTTTCAGGCGCTCTTAAACCAGGCCTATGGCTTTACGGGGTGATGTAATGAGGATGGCGTGATAAGGGAACTCGCTTCTAGGGGATACAAGCTTGAAGAGGGCGTAGTAATAAAGGGAAGGTCCGGAATCGAGCATAAATTCGATCTCAAGGTCAACGATTCAGTTTTAGTCGATATAGTTTACAAGGTTAGTGAAATGGAGCTATTAAAATTCTACGTAAAGCTATACGATGTCAATTGCAAAGGGACCCCCTAATCGTTAGGGATATAGATGAGAAGGCTTTGAAGTTAGCCGAGGGCTTAAAGGTAACCGTTTTAAAATATGGGAGAGGATTAAATCCAGCCTATTAATAGCCGATCTTTTCTACCCACGGATATCTCTCCTTCAACCTCTCTATAGACTCTTCGATCTTTTCACGTGGATGTTCGTAAGACACAAGCTTTCCCTCTATAAAGTCCTCGAAAGCCTTCATATCGAAATGACCATGACCACATAGTAAGAACAATATCGTCTTCTCCTCTTCCCTCTCCTTACACCTCAGGGCTTCATCTATCACCGCTTTAATAGCATGAGATGGCTCAGGAGCCGGAAGGATTCCCTCGGTCTCAACGAAGAGCTTTGCGGCTTCGAATACGCTTACCTGGTCGTAAGCTATAGCATCTACTTCCCCTTCTTTAGCTAATAGGGACAAAGTAGGAGCATCTCCGTGATACCTTAGGCCTCCTGCATGTACTGGCGGGGGTATGAAGTCGTGACCTAGAGTGAACATCTTAAGTAAGGGAGTGAGCTTCGCGGTATCGCCGTGATCGAAGGTGTAAACTCCCTTCGTTAACGTAGGACAGGCTGTAGGTTCAACGGCTACAAATCTGACGTTCTTCTCAGCTTTTCCCTGAATTTTTTCGTAATAGAAGGGCCAGAAGAGACCGGAAAAGCTACTTCCTCCTCCTACGCATCCGAATATCACATCTGGATATTCTTCTACCTGCTTAAGCTGTTCTAAGGCCTCTAGACCTATGACGGTTTGATGCAGCAACACGTGGTTCAACACGCTTCCTAAGCTGTACTTAGTATCGTCGTGGGTTACCGCATCCTCTATAGCTTCGCCTATAGCTATGCCTAGGCTTCCGGGATTATCGGGATCTTCCTTTAACAATTTCCTTCCGAAGTTCGTTCTATCGCTTGGACTTGGAAGGACTTCGGCTCCCCATAGTTGCATTAACGTTTTCCTATGAGGCTTCTGATAGTAGCTAACCTTAACCATGTAAATGGTAGACTTCATGCCGAACATATTACAGCCAAAAGCTAAAGCTGAGCCCCATTGACCGGCTCCGGTTTCAGTAGCAAGCCTTTCCACCCCTTCCTTCATATTGTAATAAGCTTGTGCTACGGCGGTGTTAGGCTTATGGCTTCCAGGAGGGCTTACTCCCTCGTACTTATAATAGATCTTAGCTGGAGTTTTCAGCACCCTTTCCAACCTTTTAGCTCTAAATAGTGGAGTAGGCCTCCACTGCATGTACGCCTCCCTTACCTCCTCAGGTATTGGAATCCACCTATCTTGACTCATCTCTTGTCGAACTAGCTCTTTAGGAAAGATAACTTCAAGTTTCTCAGGTTTTACCGGCTCCCTCGTCTCTGGATCTATTGGAGGAGGTAAGGGCTTAGGCAGATCTGGAAGTATGTTGTACCAGTACTTAGGGATCGCTTCCTGATCTAAATCTATTCTCACTTTATTCATGATACGTAGGGGTCTTTAAAGCATATATTTATACGTTTTTGTACAAAAACGTACGTTTGCAATCGCCCAACACGATCCTCCTCATGTTAATGAAAAGTAAAATGCAAAAACAGAGTTCAACCCTTCCTCAATTTATAGATGTGGAGCCCCTTAACGACATCCTTCTTAATCTGTCTCTTATACACATCTCCGAGCCCACGAGACCTCTCTACATCTCGT
>CALBHZ010000009.1 GCA_937892815.1 uncultured archaeon
CTAAAATTACATAACTAATAGACAGGTCTCCAAACGTTCATGAGATAATAGGTCTACAAAACTCATTCTGTACATTTTAGCCATAAAATAATCTAGTCCGTTAATCCTGAATTTCGACGTCCTCTCTAATGCAAATTCCATTATACGCCATGAACTTTACTAGGAGCTGTAGAGGAAACTACAACGTTTAATAACTACATTAGCTTTACTTTAAAGGGCTTGGTCTCTCGCGCTAACGATTGGCTTAAACAGGCCTTAAGGGATCTAGAGCACGCTAAGAGGTCGTTGGAACTGGGATACTACGAGTGGGCTTGCTTCGCCTCACAGCAAGCGGCTAAAAAGGCGGTTAAAGCTCTATTTCAAAAGCTGAATATCGAGATTTGGGGACATTCCGTATCCCGATTGCTCCAATCCCTCTCCGATGAGCATAAGCCTCCTGAAAAGCTGATAGATGAGGCAAAGGAATTAGATAGGCACTACATACCTACTAGATATCCGAACTTCCATCCAGAAGGAGCTCCAATGGACTACTACGTAGAGGAGGATGCGAGGAGGGCGATTAAAAATATGGAGGAGATACTGAAGTTCTGCAAAGGTAAGATCCTTTAAGCTAGATTACGAGAGGGTAATGGAGGAGTTAAAGAGCTACGCCGAGAGATCGTTGGCTAAAGGAGCTAAAGCCGTAGTACTTATAGGCTCTTTAGCGAGAGGAGATTACACGGCCTTTTCAGATGCCGATGTACTCGTATTAGTGGAGAAGTCGTCGAAAAGGCCGGTCGATAGAATTGAGGACTTCATCGATCCCTCCCTCTCCTTAGATCTAGAGCCGTTAGTTTACGCGGTAGACGAATTTCTTGAGATGGCTAGGGAGAAAAGGAAGGTAGCGTTAGAGGCGGTAAGGTACGGCAAGCTGCTCGCTGGAGATAGCGGTATCTTGGAGAAAGCGAGGAAAATACTCAATAGCGGTTGAGAGCTGTCCGGTTATCGACCTTCGAGATCCTCGACCTTTACGAACTCCCTCCCTATATGCCTAAAGTATATCCTCGCCTCCTCTTCATTAACTAAATGGATCTCAAATGGGTGGATTAAGGGCAGGCCCGATTCCCTCACTATCTCCTCTTTCACCTCCGACCTCTTGATGAGGGATTTCGGGAGATCTCTAGCTACGATAAGCACGTCGATATCGGAGGAGGCTACCAACCTATTCTTTACGGCGCTTCCGAAGATATACGTTCCCGATAGATTTCCTGATAAGACCTTCTCGGCCGCCTTTCTCAGCTTAACGGCCCACCTCCTCCAATCCCTAAGGATCTTACTCCTTTCCCACGCTAGATCTAAGCTTCTCACAGAAGCCTATCACCTCTTCAGCTAAGGAAATTAAGTACCTTCCATCTTCTTCATCGAACTCCTTGTAGAAGTACCTGCTAGTTAAGTAAGCATCCTCTAAATTGTGAAGCCCTCTCTTATTCCTCGCTATAAACCCTTCCACTTCTCTTTCGTTTAAACGCTTCAACTCTCTAAGGAGGAAGATGAGGGAATGAGTTTTAGGGAAATCCCCTATGAGCTCTAGTAAGAGGGATTTCAAGTAGAGCTGAGCGGCTTGTTCCGCGTTGAAAGCCGCTATATCGTAATTTCCCCGCTTTAGCGAATATTTCGCGGCCTCGAGGAAGCCGATTGCCCTCTTCCTCATTAGCTCCACTTCGTCTCTGCTATCGACCAATACGCGATATTTATCGTTTCGTGTTCATTTAAAGGTTTTGAGCTCAAACGATACCTCGAACGTCTCAAAACCCTTTATATACTTCACTTCTCTAAGGATTTCCAGAAATGGGGAAGCGAGAACGAGCGAGCCTTCCCGAGCCCTACATGCGCTTAACCTGTAAGCTATTCAAGGCCTTGAAAGATAAGCTAGGAGATAAGCTGATATCCCTCGTCGTTTACGGCTCGGTCGCTAGAGGAGAGGCGAAAAGAGATAGCGATTTAGATCTGCTAATAGTGGCTAGGGATCTGCCTAAGGGGAGGCTTAAGAGGCAGGAGCTGTTCGAGGTGGTGGAGAAGGCGGTAGAGGAGGATATCGAGAAGCTGAGGGGTCGAGGATACAACGTTTTCCTATCTCCGATACTCAAAACCCCGGAGGAGGCCTCCAAGCTATCCCCCCTATACCTAGATATGGTAGAAGATGCCGTGATACTGTACGATAAGGAGGAGTTCTTCAAAGGGGTTTTAGATAGGCTGCGTAGCAAGCTGGAGGAGCTGGGAGCGAGGAAGGTGAGGCTGGGGAAGAAGTGGTACTGGATACTTAAGGAGGATTACGAGTTTGGAGAGGTGATAGAGATTGAATAACGTAGCGATGGCTAGATCTTACCTGAAACAGGCCGAAGAAAGGATAAGACATGCAAGCGAGGCCTTGAGAAGCGGGAACTTCCCTTATGTTATGAGGCAATGCCAAGAAGCCGTCGAGCTGTCCCTCAAGGCATCTCTAAGGCTAGTGGGGATAGAGCCTCCTAAATGGCACGACGTAGGCCCCGTGTTGAGGCAGAACGCCGATAGATTTCCCAAGTGGTTTAGAAGTGTAATACCCCGTATATCCTCTATCTCTAGGAAGCTTAGAAGGGAGAGGGAGCCCAGTATGTACGGAGATGAGGAAACGGGGCTTCCTCCGGAGCAG
>CALBHZ010000010.1 GCA_937892815.1 uncultured archaeon
TAGGTACGCTTATTAGCTTTACATCATAGCTCTCCTTGAACATCTTCAATATCTCATCGTCTTTTCAAGGCGGTAGTATAGGGCCTAAGTAAATTCCCCTAATTCCTAGCGAGAGGAGGTTCCAGAAGATAGCTACCGCTTTCCACTCCATCTAACGTAGGAACAAGGGTTAAGGGAAGATCGTTTACGTTAGATGGCTTATTGAGAGATATAACGTATCAACCCCTTCTTCTAAAGCTCGCTCCTTCAACAAACTTCATAATTAAGAAACGACGTCTAATAACCCGTTACCAAAAAATGAACTTGAAGAGCGCTAAACGTTAGCTAGCGCTAAGGCTCCTCCTATAACTCCTAGTAAAAACCCTATGATGAACCCTCCTCCGATAGGCAGGCTGAGAACGGAAAATACGAGAACTAAAACGCCTCCTAGGGTATTTCTGCCTTTATAGAGGTAGTACGAGCCGAGCAAAACTAAAGCTCCACATAGTGCCCCGAAAACGGATAAGAAGAGCGGAAGCCAAGGAGTAAGGGTGAACATCTTACTCCACATCGTGGAAGAATGGATAGCGAAGTAGAAGAAAGCGAAGACGTGAGCTAAGCTAAGTAGAGCCGCGTTCAGAACTATGAAAACGCCGGCTATTAAGGAGAGAACGAACCCGGCGGTAGGTCTCCTATACATTGGCTCTAGTACGATGTGTGTTGATTTTAAAGTTTTTAGGACTTTCCGTAACACTCTCTATCGTTGCTCAGCTATTTTAGAATAGCAGGTTGTAGCCGTGGCTTTAGACCTGCTTTAGAAGAAAAGCTTTCTCAAGATCGCTAGAAGAGGTAAAAAGCGAATTACATGGCTGGCTCGAAGGCAGGGGTATCGGTAGTTTGTAATGGAGTCGAAGATCCCTCGGTAATAGAGAACATTAAAGTTTAAACCGTTTTAAGCTAAACGCGCGCTTTTTCACACTAATTCCTTATTAGATTATCCTTATGCTACCTTCATCTACCCACTTTACGATCTTCAACTTCTCAAAATCTCTATCCTTAGTCATTAACCTTAATTTCTTAGATATGGCGGTTGAGGCTATTATTAGATCTACATCGGGAATTATAGTTCCCTTTTTCCTCAATTCATCGTACAGCTTACAATAAACCTCTACTACCTCATTATCTATTCCTACTACGTTAAAGCTCTCCTCCAAGAGCTCTTTAACTACCTTCCTCTTCTCCTTCTTCGTTCCTCTCAAGACCTCAATTAAGGTGATAACTGAGATAGAGCCTTCCTCAAACTTCTTCTCCTTCAACATATCTAATAAATAACTCGTATCGAATAACATCATCTCAATTTAAACCTCTTTCTAAATTTAAGGCTAGATTTCCTCATCTCCTCAATTTCCTCTTCGCTTAAAATCGAAGTTAGCTTTTCAAAGCTTTTCCTTTTCTTCATACTTTCAAGCTCTCTATAGAGGTACAGTAGATATTCTCCCCAATCCCTATTTCCCTTTCCTCTCTCTAGGATCTTCTTTACCTCTTCGGGAACGGAAATCGTTACGTATTTCATCAAATAACTATATAACCATTAGTTATATAACTATATCATAAAATTTTGTAAAAATGTTTCACTCCGTTGGTAAAAAGTATATAGTTGAGGTTCAAACTTAATTATCGAGTTGCCTTCGTTAAAGGAGATCGTCGATAGCTATATGAGAAAGGTCTCGGGAATAGGGGAATACTGCGATAGATGTCTCAGAACCGAAAGATATGGAGGAAATGTTGTTTTGATGATCGTCGATGCTTGCTTTACATCGGTAGGCTTAAACTACTTTACGGCCGTAGTTCCCAAGGTTAAGGAGTTTAATGAAAAGCTCGTAAAAAGCGGAAAGATAAGGAGCTTGAGAGATCTAGCTAGAGCGAATATGGATGAGCTGAGAGCGGTATGGAGAAATAGGAGGTCTTGGCTCGCCGCTAGGGAGATAGCTTCATACCTATCGAGGGTAAACGATAATGATAGGACTGCTCTTAGAACTTGGGCAAGGGAGGCTAAGCTTGAAAACTGGAAGGAAAATCCAATTGGGAGGATCAAGGGTGTCGGCTTAATTACCTTTCAGTACTTGAGGATGATGGGAGGTATAGATACGGTAATGCCGGATAAGATTGTTAAGAGGGTGATAAACGGGATTTTAGAGAAAGCTGGATATAAGCCAATAGAAGACGATATAGAGTTCGTTAAGAAAGCCGAAGAAGTGGCTATATCTTGCGGATATAGGCCTATAGAGCTTTGTTGGATGACGTGGCTTGTTCAGCTCGAAGGAAGGAAGATGAGAATTGAAAAATATTCGAAAATTCTTCCTGAGATCTAGCTTTCCAACTACTTCACAATAATAGCTAACCTTTAATTGAAATGAATCCAAGTAGAGCGTAGAGAATGCTTGGTAAAGCTATTAAACACAGAAGCGTTTGATTTAGACCGTAAATTGGGATAAGCAAACCAGCAATTACCGGCCCAACGGCAATGCCTATAAATCCAAAGCACAAAACTAAGCCTGTAACCGATGAAACGAAGTCTTCTCTCACTAACTCTTGAGCGCTCGTAAGGAAAAGGTTCCAGTAGGGAGAGATGAAGAAGCCTAGTGTAGCAGAGAGAAGGATAATAGTTAGTACATTGGAAGACGTAAGGGAGAAGATAGCTATACTTATAGCTGTAGCTACTATCCCCGTAATGGAGATCGTCATCCTTCTCCCTATTTTATCTGAGAGAGCTCCAAGAGCTAGAAGCCAAAAAAGCCAATGAAGAGAAATAAACCGAAAGCGAATCCGTTTCTATTGGATTTAAACCAAAGATGTTATAAAATACGTAGGAAGCCATGTAGCAGCTGTAGAAAATGCGATACTACCAATTAAGATGGAGATGCTTGCAATTATTACAACCCTTTCCTTTAAAAGTTGAAGGAAGATCGAGTACGACATCCTCTCCTTACTTTGAGTAGACGTTTTAACTACTTTAAATTGAATAAACGTTAACAAAAGTATAATAACGCCCATAACGACGAACGCTAACCTCCAATTATATTGTGCTGCGAAGAAGCCCATAGTTGAAGAACCAAGCAGCCCTCCAAGATTGAAAACCCCCGTTGCTAGACCTACAGCAAACCCTTTGCCTCTTTTAACGTTTCTCCTACAGTTGAATAATATGGAGGTATTAACAGTCTTGCCCCAGCACCAGCTAGTAATAGAGAAGTAAGAAGCTCAAGGTATTTTGGCCAGCTCGAATTCAAGACATGAGACGAGGATGGACAGAACCTTTAGCTGTAACGGCCTGATGGCTATCGCCAGCACCTCACAGATGGCCCCTCCGGCTATATGGTAGACCTTCGTCCAAGACTCGCTAGTAAAAAGCGCATTTATAAAGATTTCTGGTAATTACTAATTTGTTGGTAAGTTGTGAAATAAATTTACGATTACCAGGGGTCTAGAGTTCAACCTATTAATTACGTCATTAACTTTATTTAATTAAGGAAGTAAAAAATAGTAACGTATCACTAGCTGTTCAAGAAGGTTTGCTCACAACGATTGATTCGGGTGGCTTTTCCTTTTTGACAGCCAATAGTCCGGCAATCTCTGAAAGGATCTGTTTATCTGTAAAGTACAGTTGTTTTATAGCACCTGAAGGGCATGCAGAGGCACACGTACCACAACCCTTGCAAAGCGCATCGTTTATTTGCACAATTTCCTTATCTTTATTGAAGCTTATAGCTCCGTATGGACATAAACTGATACATATTCTGCAACCAGAACACCTCTCAGGATCGACGATAGAGACATACGGCTCTGTTTCGACATAGCCTTTACTTATTAGATCTATGGCTTCTGCAGCGGCCGCTTCAGCCTGAGCAACCGTATCAGGAATATCCTTGGGTCCTTGACAACACCCTGCTATAAAGATGCCTGATGTTGCTGTAGCTACGGGTGCGAGCTTTGGATGCTTCTCAATGAAAAATCCATCGTTCCCGATACTAAGATTAAACATCCTCGCGATCTCTGGAGCGTCCTTCCTTGGTACCAAACCAACGCTGAGAATAACCATATCCACAGGCACCCTTCTAACCACACCTAAAAGAGTGTCTTCAGCTACTACGATAAGTTTGCCCTCTTCTTCAGGCGTTAGAGGTATATCGGTCACTTCGGCGACCTTACCCCTGATAATTTCAACACCCTCTTCCATTACCCGTTTATAGAACTCTTCGTAACCTTTGCCGAAGGCTCTCATGTCTATATAAAATTCATAGACTTTGGCATCCGGGATCCTTTCCTTGATCATATGGGCGAACTTCAGAGAATACATACAACAAACCCTAGAACAATATTTGTTATAATTCTCATCTCTACTTCCAACACAGTGAATAATGGCTATGCTAGAAGGGGTTCTACCATCCTTTAAGACAATTTTGCCATTAGTTGGCCCAGAAGCATTCAAAATTCTTTCGAATTCAAGACTTGTAAATACGTTGTCAAACCTACCGTACCCATATCGAGGAATTTTGGATGCGTCAAAGATATCATATCCGGTTGCGATTACAATAGCTCCGACTTCTACTTCAATAATTTCAGGCTTCTGGTTAAAATCGATCGCTTTTCTATCACAGAACTTTTCACAAACTCTACAAACGCCTTTCTGGAAGTATAGACAATGTTCGGCATCGATCGTATATTTTCGTGGTACAGCTTGCGGAAAGGGTATATAGATGGCTTTTCTACTGCTCAACCCCATATCAAACTCATTTGGCACCCTTACCGGACATTTTTCAGCGCACGTTCCACATCCCGTGCATTTTGATTCATCTACATATCTGGGCTTTTTCCTAATCTTGACCTTAAAGTTTCCGACGTAACCTGACACTTCTTCTATCTCGCTGTATGCTAGAATTTGAATGTTAGGATGCTTGGCTACTTCGACCATCTTGGGCGTAAGAATACATGAAGCGCAATCTAGTGTAGGGAAGGTCTTGTCCAATTGTGCCATTCTTCCGCCTATACTTGGAGTTTTTTCAACCAAATAGACCTTTATGCCAGCCTCTGCTACGTTTAATGCCGTAGTAATGCCTGCGATCCCGCCTCCAACAACAAGGACGGCAGGAACAATGGGCAACTTTTTAGTCTGAATAGGTTCGTTGTAGATCACCCTATTTACAGCCGCTGCTATAAGATCCATAGCCTTCTCGGTAGCTAGCTCTTTGTCCTCAGTGACCCAAGATACGTGCTCCCGAATATTTACCATATGGCAAAGATATGGGTTTAAACCCCCATCGGCGCATGCTCTTCTGAATGTCGGCTCATGCATCGTAGGGGAGCAAGCAGCTACGACCACCCTTGTCAATCCATGTTCTTTAATATCCTTCTTAATGAGTTCCTGACCTGGCTCTGAACACATGTAAATATAATGCCGTGCTATCTTCACGCCTGGTAGTCCCGACGCAAACTTTGTGACTTCTTCTACGTCAACGGTTTCTGCTATGTTCTTTCCGCAGTGGCATACATAAACACCGATCTTTTCTTTCATAATTACCACCCTGTATCTCTAAGTAATCTTTTTCTTCAACGGAACGAGCATAGCTTTTAGGCCTATTTCGTCTGGTGACAAACCGAATGCTAATCCTATAAGTTGGGTAAACGGCACGATAGGGATCGACAGCTGTATGTTGTATTTTTTGTTAACGTCCTCTTGGAACATTTCCAGATTTGTCTGACAAAGAGGACAGCAAGTTGCAATGCATTCTGCCCCACTCTTTACCGCACTTTGTAACAGGTCTTTGATAAGCCCGAGGCATGCTTCTTTGTTAAGGAAACTTAGCATACCACCACAACATTTCGTCTTTAACGGGTAACTTACGGCTGTAGCACCGATCCAGCTAATTAACCGATCCATCGATGTCGGAAATTCAGGATCATCAAAAATGTGGAAAGGCCTGACTATCTGACAGCCATAATAAGGTGCGACTTTGAAGTCCTTAAGTGGACTGATAACCTTTTCTTTAATTGATTGTTCGCCTACGTCATTAACTAATACCTCTAGGATGTGACGAACTTTCACACTCCCATGGTACGACAGACCTATCTTTTCTAGAATTTCATTTACCGTTTTGTTCAGATTCGCGTTCTTTTTTAAATACATATTCGTTTTGAGGAGATTAGTATAGCAAGCATTGCAAATCGTAAGCAAATTATTTCCCATCCTTTCTGCAAGAGCTAAGTTTCTTGCAGAAAGGACGAGGGCCTGTAGTTCATCAACCGAGTGATAGAAAGTTGCACCGCAACAATTCCAATCTTCTAATTCCACTAGGTCGGCACCTAAGTGCTTCATTATAGCTCTAGTTGAAATATCATATGGTTTTTGCAATCCTTTAGCTGAGCAACCTGGATAATAAATATATCGCAATTAACCCGACCCCCGTAATTTAATTCTTTCACTAATCTGCGTGAGGTCCTTGATGTTTTTTATAGACTCGCTTTTTATGATACTAGTAAGAGAAATTCTCCCTTTTCGTAATAGTTTTAAACCTAACGGGACCGTATCAAACATCCTAGAGAGGTTTTTAAGGATGAGTGACATAGTTAGGCGCATTTCATTTACCCTCCCGTATTTTTCTACCTGCTCTATGAACTTCTCCGATAACACCTCGTAGCCATTAGTAGGTTGGTTTATTCCAGATTTCTTAGCTAATCGTTTAATCTCATAAAGTAGATCTGTTATTCTAATACCTGCTGGACATCTTGTTGTACATAGGTAACAAGAAACGCACATCCAGGGGGTATTGGATCGAAGGACTTCTTCGAGCATCCCATTTCTGCAGAGAGCTACCAACTTTCTTGGCCCATAATCCATTAAGTAACTAACCGGACACGAGGCGGTACATGTTCCACATTGTAGGCATGCCTCAATTTTATTTCCATCCAAAATTGTCCGTAAATCATCTTTAAAGGCCTGTTCTAACATAAGCCCTTCCTGTTTTTTAGTTCGCACACTAGACCACCTCATTCATCCTTTTTCCTTGAAGGAATTCCAAGTGCTAGTCGAACGTCTTTCTTCTGGAACTCCTTCCTTTCCTCTAATAACTTAGCTGTCATATCTATGGCGAAGGATTCCCCAACCTCGTTTGCTGCTTTCATAATCAATAAATCTTCGATGTCACGGAGCTCTTGCGTAATGTAAGTTTCTAATTTAGGATAACATTTTTTATCGGAATTTTTCTTATGGCTGTTATATAGGTTTATATAGCCTCTGGCGACCCCAAGCATATCAATTAAATCGGATACGTTGACTCCCCTTTTCATCAATTCTATAACCATCCTTGATAAAGTAGTCCATCTGCGTTCAAACCAAGATCTCACCTTCTCACCCCATGAGTTATCTACTAAATACATCTATATACTTTATCTACTTATAATTATATCACGAATAATGGTATATATCAATGTTCCTTTTTCATTTTTTACATAAATATATACAGCATGTAGATAAAGTTAATAAATGTAGTCCCCAATATATATCCTAGGATGAAAGTAAGAAGGATTCAAAAAGTCGGCCGCAACACGTTAGTGGTCTCTTTACCATACGATTGGGCTGAGAAAGTCGATTTAAAAAAAGGAGATCTCGTTATCTTTGAAGAACTAAGGGATGGTTCTCTAAATTTACGACCATATAAAAATAAAACTGAACAAATTTGTGAAGAATGCGTCATAAATTCTGACCTATGTAATGAGCCGGGGCTTCTGGAAAGAATCATAGTTAGTAACTACATTATGGGACGCGATACAATTAAAATAATCTCTTCAAGACGTATACGACGAGAACACCTCAGTGAGATCCGAGGTATTGTACAAAAACTTTTAGGGCTAAGTATAATGGAGGAAAGTGATAAACGCGTACTTTTGCGGTGTTCCCTCAACATAACCGCATTTCCAGTTCACTTACTATTAGGAAGGTTATACGTCATCGCTTCAACAATGCATAAAGAATGTATGCAAGCATTGATCGAATTTAATGCCGATTTAGCCGAAGCCGTAATTATGAGAGAGGAAGAGGCAGACAAAATATATTGGTTAACTCTTCGTGCATTATTATCGGCTCAGATGTATAGAGAAGTAGCGCTTAAGGTGGGACTAGAGGATGTAAGGCGTATATTGGGCAATAGGGTTATCGCTCATCATTTAGAAAGAATCGCAGACTGGTGTGAAATCATAGCGAGAAACGCTCTTGGTATTATTAAAAATGATTTCAGACTAAAACCAGAGCTCCTTCAGAAGATTCAAAGGTTCAATGAATTATGTTTCGAAACCCACTATAAGGCGATGCAGGCACTATATAAGTGTGATGTGAAAGGAGCTAGTAATGTTGTGAAATTATATAAGAACGAAATTGAAGGTAAGGAGGAAACCCTAACAAAAGAAGCAATAGAAAATGCCCCTACTGCTGCATGTCCCTTTTTAAGGGCCATTCTCTTTGGTATAAGGAGAATAGCGGAGCTGGGCGCAGAAATTGCAGAAATCGCTATGAACAGGGCTCTTGAGGAGTCTAGTGAAATTTGTAAAGTTAATCATGTTTGCTTTACGGACTAATTAGTTCCTTTTAACAGGTAGGTGTGGATTCTCCAGCAAGGGTTCTCCTACGCTGATGGTTAACTTTAAATAACATTTTCTACCATTTCTTCATAGGTCATAGAAAGGTTGTTGACGTTCAGGAAGCTTGCAGAAGACTTGATATCCATCCGAACGCTTTGGGAAAGTAAGATAGGCAGGGTAAGATTAGGGTTGTCCGGACTGTTGGTGGTCGAAGGAGGATACCTGAAAAGCGGAATTGAACGCTTAATGGGGATTATCAAGCCAGATATTTCAAGAAAAGCAGCAATTTATGTTAGAGTCCCTTCTCATGACTAGAAGGGAGATTTGGATAAGCAGGAACAAAGTCTATTGGAGTACGCGAAATCGAAAGGTTACGAAATCGTTTCTATCTTGGAGGATGTTATGAGCAGGCTTAACGAGAACAAGAAGTCTTTGAATAAGCTCTTCGATATTGTTGAGAGAAGGAAGATTGGAGTTTATCGTAGCTTTCAAAGACGGGTTGACTAGGTTTGGATTCAGATACCTTGAGCGTTATTTTGCCTCTTATGGTGTCAGGATTGAGGTGGTTAACGGTGAAGAGCCTAAAGATGCATATCGGGAGCTCGTAGAGGATTTGAGTGCTCTAGTCTCAAGCGTCGCTGGCAAGCTTTACGGATTGGGAAGCCGCAAGTACGAAAAGGTGGTTAAGGGTGTCGAACGCTTATCAAAGCCCTCCTAGGTGAAGGCTATTGGCTTTGCTATACGACAAGTACAAAATGCCAAGGCGCTTCCTACTAGAGCAATACACAAAACATCGATATCTGCAAAGCAAGCAGCCATTGGGACGATGGCAATATAGTTAGAATAAATGGAGAGTTTTACACGGATAGCAGGGAATGGCATGAACTCTCACAACATCTAACTTCCAATTCTTTTAATCAGATTCGAGATATTACAAATCTATATTGAAAGATTACAACACTACAGTAGGAGCTTCCTTTACCTCCTCTATACTTCTGTCCGTAGTTACTATAGTCGCTTTCCTCTTTTTAGCGAGCGCTATTAAGTAACAATCCGCTAAGGATAGTACCTTGTAATATCTATGTTTTAATTTAGCGGCTTCTAAGGTCAGTTCCTCGTTTATCTCAACGAAAGCTATCGGGCTATTGCGCAGTAACGAATGTTTAACTATAGCGGCTTCCCATCCAAAGACCCTAGCATAGTTGTACAGAAACTCGGCAACGTTGACTTCACACATATAGGCTTCTGCTTTCCCATCGTATAATTCGTTAATGTAGCTCTTTACATCTCCACGACCTGCGAAGTAAAGCGGCGAAACGCCGGCATCAAGGACGTACCTCTTTATCAACTTCCTCTCTCCTCGAAGCGTTAATGAGCTTCACAACCTCTAACGCCTTCTCTCCATCAACTCCATACGCCTCTTTAAGGCTCTTAGGAACGATTAAACGCATGCTATCTCCTTCAACGATAAGCTCTAAATACGAGCCTTTGTAGATACCGAGCTTCCTTCTAACATCTACGGGGATAACGATTAACCCCCTTTCCGTGAACTTTAACTCTGTACCTCATCTACGCATTTTGTTAAACTACTAATTTTTAAAGTTTAACAGTTAAACTATTGTGTTCATACTCTCTCTTTAAGTATAACGGGATAGAGATCTTTATCGGGAGTCGTAGCTGCGTGATAAATATCGAAAAGATTTCAGGAGTTACCGTTGCTTACGCTAAATGAAAATCAACGGTACGTTACAACGGCTAGGTGTTAACATACTACCTTGGAACGACATGCCTTCTTTACAGAGTGCACGTAGTTAGGTTGAAGTTGGAGTAGAAATTACGGAGCTTAGCGCACGTCGATCCATATAACCTTTACCGGTGTTCTCTGAAAGTCGGCATCTTCGGTAATTATCGCTTGGATGCCGTTATTTTCCATTACGGCTAAATGGATGGCGTCAGATGGCTTCAAGTTGTACTTTAAGACGTTACTTCTCATCTTCAAGTACTCCTGAAGTCCTATCGGTAAAATTTCTACTGCTGGTAAGATCACATCGTCGATGAACGCTACGGTCTCTTCGTATGGAACTCTGTACTTCCTCTTCGATACGTAGAGAAGCTCGTCTATAGCTAAGACGTCCGTATATGCTTCCTCACTTAAGGCTCTTTTGAATAGCTTATCTAGCCTTTCGTCTTTAACGCCGATATTGAGGTAGATTAGAAAGCTAGCATCAAGAAATACCTTCATCGAATTCAGCCTCTAGATCGATTTTAGCAAGCTCTCCTAACTTTCCAACGATACCCGCTTTTCTCCTCCTTTCCCTGTATTTCGATAGTGCCTTCAAGATCTCCTCAGGGGTCTTTCTCCGCTTTATAATTAAGCCATCCTCTAATGGAACAATTACGACTTCCCCACCTTCCTCTATTCCATAGGCTTCTCTAAAGATCTTCGGTATAACTATTTGTCCCTTTGGCCCAACTTTTACTCTTATGCTTACCATAAGTATCACTAAGTTATACTTATAGTTTAACTATTTAAACCTTGATGGTAGGCTAGAAGACGCTAAAGGGCTACATAGCTGCTATCATATTTTAAAGTAAGCGCTAACCAATAAAAAGCGTTATCATTCCAACGTACCCTTTATTCTCTTAACTACGTTCCTCGCTAAGTAAGATGTCAAGTAACATATCCCTCCTAACGAAAACCATAGACCGGAAATAGTAAACTGGAAATCGGGTTCTCATAGCTAAGCCATACTGTGATGCTGATACGAATTAATTCACGGAGGTGAAAGTATGGCCATCGCTCTTTCCTTTTATGATAAAACTGTTCTGCTAAACGCAATAGCTTTTGATCTCCGCTCATCATTCTCTCTTCTCATAACCTATCTTTTCCTCTTCCTTTATTCAGTCGTATCGTCTAACTACGCTTAGCAAGCTCGCTTTCCACCTACTATTACGACTTTAGAGAACGATATTCTAATAAGATACCAAATGAATCCACAATCGTACTACGTTCATTCCTCCAACGCTCCCACACGCTTATGGATTTAAAGTAATGCAATTTCAGTACTACAAAACTTATATATTTTGTAGAACATATGACGTTTACAGATGAGCGTCGTTTCCTTTCGAGTACCTAAGGAGCTTAAGGAGAAGATGAAGCGTATAGGGATAAACTGGAGCGAGGAGCTTGGGGCTTACATCGAAAAGCGCGTTAAGGAACATGAGCAAAAAGAGGCAATTGAGGAGTTCAAGAAGATTATAGCTAAGATACCTCAGGCTCCAAAAGGTACGGCGGTTAAGCTCGTGAGGGAAGATCGTGATAGTGATTGATGCTTCAGCTCTCGTAAAGTACATTCTTCGAGAGCAAGGCTGGGAGAAGGTAGAACGCTATCTACTAGAAAAGCGTCCCCTTTACTCCATAGA
>CALBHZ010000011.1 GCA_937892815.1 uncultured archaeon
GTTTGATAAGCCTTCATAACTCCTATAACTTCATCAATGCTACCAAGCGGAATACCTGCTCCTATACAAGCGTAAGACGCTAAGGTATGGACCGCCGTTACGTATGGATAAGTGCCGTAGATGATGTCTAATAGCGAACCTTGAGCTCCTTCAAATAATAAGCTTCCTCCTTCATCCATTATTTCTTGCAATTTTAAACCTACATTTCCAGCGAAAGAAGAGAAGATTTCTTTTGCGGTTCTCAACCATTCATCAACTTCTCCCTTCCACTTGAATAATTTGCTTGAGATATCGAATATCTCCTCCCCTTTCATTAAAACATCTGAAACTGTAGGAGCTATTCTAAGAGCTCTTTCTGCATAGGCAGGCCCTATCCCTCTCCTAGTAGTTCCTACGGCGCTAGATCCTCTAAGCTCCTCTAGATAACCATCTAGCCATCTATGTAAAGGCGTAACAACCGTAGCCCTTAAATCTACCGTAAGATCTAACTTCTGAGCCATCATCTTCGCTTTCTCTACTTCTTCCTTCAACACTATAGGATCTACGACCACTCCTGGGCCTATGAACAGCTTCTTCATCCTAAGGAGGCCTGATGGGATTAAATGGAATACGTACTTAATTCCCCCTACGTTTACGGTATGGCCAGCATTACTCCCTCCTTGATATCTAACTACCGCATCGTAGTTTGGACAAATATAATCTACGATTTTCCCCTTTCCCTCGTCTCCCCACTGTAGCCCCACGATTACCGTATTTGTCATAAGCTACGATATGACGAAGTCTTAGGAACTATTTAAACAATATCGATCTAAAAACCTTTTTAGGCAATGCGTATAATTCTATGGAAATGATTGAACGTCATTTACTTAAAGCCGAGCTTCGAAGAACTCAGGAGCTTAGCCTTTAAATTATTTAGACAAATAGAGAGATCGGGATGGAAACAAGATGTTAACGTAGGAATTGGAAGAGGAGGTCTATTCGTCTTAAGGGCGTTACAGGATTTCTACATAGCGAAGGGAAGGAGGATTCCATACATAATAATATCTGTAGAAAGGTATAGGGGGATAGGGAAGGCCAATAGGGTTAAGATAAAGTACTTAAACACCAAGTTCGTAAAGGGTAAGAAGGTCCTGTTAGTAGACGATGTAGCCGATCAAGGAATTAGCTTAAGAGAAGCTAAGAAGGCATGCTTAGAGAAGGGAGCGCTAGATGTAAAAACCGCGACTCTACATCTAAAGCCTTGGAGCGTAATTAAACCGGACTTCTACGTCGCTGAAACCGATGCCTGGATAATATATCCTTGGGAGCTTTACGAAACTATAAGGCTCATAGTGGAGGCCAACTTAGATAGGAGGCCGGAGGAGATTTATTGGGAGTTAGAGGCTAGAGCAAATATAATGCCCGAGGAGTACGAAAGATTTTACGAGATAGTAAGAGATTCAGATCTAAACCCTAAATTCAAAAAAGTTGTAGAGCTAGTTAGAAGGGAATTTGTAAAAAGAGCACCTTAAACTAACCTAAAAACTAACGTGAGCCATCCAACTAACTTCGATACCCTCACGGATTTAGAAACCTCCTCTATCTCCTTTAGCTCGTAATCCTTAAGCCTCCATTCCGATGCAGAGGCTATTTCCTCTACTTGTCTTTCGTTTCTCACCCCAGGTATAGGTAGGACGTTTTCCTTGCAGAGAAGCCAGTTTATCGATACTTGCGTCACGCTTACCCCTCTCCTATCAGCTATCTCCTTCAACTTCTCTATTAACGGCTTAACTTTCTTTAAATTGTACCTTGAGAATAAAGGGTTTAATTTCCTTATTAAGTCAGGAGGTCTCTCCAGCAACTTTCCGGCTAAAAGGCCTTGTGCTAGTGGAGAGTACGCTATTAAAATCAACCCTTCTCTCTGCATATAGGGCAGAAGTTCTTTCTCCGCCTCCCTCTCTATTAAATTGTACTTAACTTGATTAGAAACGAGGGGGACGCATCTTACCATTTCCTTGGCTTTCTTAAGCCCTTTTAATCCGTAGTTGGATAGGCCGAAGGACTTTATCTTACCGTCAACGTAGAGCTTATCAAAGGCCATTAAAGTCTCGTTTAAGCTTATGAATGGGTTAGGCCAATGAATCTGGTAGAGATCGATGGCCTCTACGCCCAATTTCTTAATACTTCTCTCGGCAGCCTTCAACGTTCCTTCGTAAGACGCGTTAAATGGGCTAACTTTTGTAGCTATTATGATGTCCTTCGTTCCTTCTCTTTTTATGAATTCTCCTAGGATCTCTTCAGAGGGTCCGTAGAGTTCAGCTGTATCGAAGAAGTTAATACCTAGATCTAAGGCCTTTTTGAAGGCTCTGTAAAGATCCTCTTTACCGTACCTTTTACCAAAACCCCAAGATTTACTTCCCCATTGCCAAGTTCCAATCCCTACCTCAGATACCTTTATCCCACTTTTCCCAAGCTCTATGTACCTCAATTTTAATATAGCTTAAATTTACAGATTCCTCTATCATATATAACGATACCTGCGTTTGAATTGTAATAAGGAGGCCCTAGTCTAGAAAATACGGTTATGACCATACCATCGTGGTTTACTCTTATTCCATCACATGGTTCGTGTCCTCTAATAAGCTTACTAAAGCCTAACCTTTCAGACCACCTTCTAGTTACCTTTTTTCCAAATAAAAAACCAGCACCTCGAGGAGAAGGAGCGCTTTCCCCCTCTATCTCCATCGGATCGTTCCATAAAACTTCCTCTAATAAGCTGAGAGGAGGATTTCTAACGAATTCATCATGTCTAGTAGGTAAACCTCCATGCAAAGCGAGCACCTTTCCTAACTTTATAGCGTAGGGCATATATTGGAAAACTTCTAAGGAAAGCGAATAGAGCTCTTCTCCCCTTTTCCATCCATAGGCTTCCCTTAAAACATCAGGATAATCGTGTGGAAAGGGTATGAGTTTTAAAGGCGGCTCGTGGCTGTCTCTTATACACATCTCCGAGCCCACGAGACCTCTCTA
>CALBHZ010000012.1 GCA_937892815.1 uncultured archaeon
CTCCTCATCCTTCCACCTGAGAACTGTCCTAGGAAGAAGGCCAAGACGAATAGAGGGATTAGAACTATATCAACGCCGTAAACTATCCTTAAAGCCACTATAACTGGAACTGGGAGATGAACGGCAACCATCCACTCCTTCGTAAGCTTCTCAATATTAGCTCTCCAATAGCCAAACGGTAGGTTGAAAAGGTAGACAGAGGCTAAAAGTCCAGCTAGAGTTATAGCCTCCATTTCTCCCTTATAATTCTTTACTGCCTTCTATATTTATTTTTATAAAATTTGTTCAGATCACCCTATAATCCTGCCTACATTGAAATACCTCACCAGACTCCTTTGCCGATGCTTAGAGATACGACCTTTCTTCATTAAAGGTAGTCTCTACTTAGTATGCTCTTCAAGATATCGCAGACCATTTCACACAGCTCGTTTATCCTTTGATCGGATATGCTGTAGTAGATGTTGTGATCCTTTCGCACGTACTGTACAATACCGCTACTTCTCAAGATCGCTAAATGTTGCGATACGTTAGATTGAGAGATCTTCAAAATCTTCGCAATTTCATTTACGGTTTTTCCTCCTTGACTTAAAAGGTGGATGATCTGCAGCCTTCTTGGGTGTCCTAAAGCCTTAAAGAATGATGCCTGTATTTCATATCTTGGAGCGTTGGCTTTCAAAACTAAATATTTTAGAATATTAGAAAATATAAAGATTAAGGAAGTAAACTATTTAATGTAAAGAAAAACTTTATTGGTCGCCTTGACCAAGCGCTAGTTCGAAGAACTTCGATACCGCTCTCTTTATATATCTTTCCTCTATTTTTCCGTGAGGCGATGGGGTTTCAAATATCCTCTTGGGCACCCTAAGCTTACTAGGATCGAACCCTTCTCTAATTTTGAACCTGTTCTTCGCTTTTAAAATGCCCACTCCTAGCTTCCTAAGTTCTTCGACGTTCGTTTCAATACCTACTACTCTTAAGGCCTTTACCGTTAAGTCTTCCTTGTAAATCTTCCTAGCGAAGAAACATATAACTAAGCTAGTTAGTATTTGTCTCCAAGACTCTTCTTTAAATAGCTCTTCCGCTCCCTTTTCCGGATCTGGAAGCTTTCCTTCCTTTAAATGTTCTTGATCTAAGCTATAGCCCGCGCTATCTAAGTGGCTATGTCTAGCGCCAGTTAAAAAGCCGATATGCGCTAAAGGTCCCGTATGATATCCCGGCATTTCATTCCCTCCAAAGGCTAAGGCGAACTCCTTTCCTCCGTATACTTCGGATGCCTTCTCTACGCCCATTCCAAGAACTTTGTAGAACTCGTTTGATGCATTTGCTAACTTGTGTATGGCCTCAATGTAAGCTTCGTAATCCCCCCACTTTAGCTCTACCTCTACGTCCTCCTTCCTTATTATCCCTCTCTCTAACGCTTCGGTAGCCCAAGCCATAGCAACTCCCGTGCTTATAGCGTCCAATCCGAGAACTTCAACAGCATCTAACAGCTTAAGCAGACCCTCCGGCTCAAATACTCCAAGCATGCATCCCAAAGCGTACATCGGTTCGTAATCGTAGGATATCATCGTCGTCTTATAGAAGTATTTTTCATCTGGATAGGGTTCTCTTAAAGCAGCTAAGTGGATACACGCTACCGGACAATGCGAACATGCTACCCTTCTACCTAAATACTTTTCAGCCATTAGCTCTCCCGATATCTTCTCAGCTAGAGGAGAGCTCGTTTCCTTTAAGTTCTTAATAGGAAGCCCCCTTATCTTATTTAGGGGGCTTATATTAATTGGTGTCCCTAATTCGTAATACTTCTTCATTAAAGGCGTTTTAATGCTCTGTTCGTAGATCTCCCTGTAAACCTCTCTAAAGAGCTTCCTATTTTTAACACGTACGATCTTAGATCCAGATATCACGATAGCCTTTAACTTCTTACTTCCAAATACCGCTCCCAGCCCTAGCCTACCGAAATGCCTATACGTTTCAAGCATAACCGCTGAGTACCTCACCAAGTTCTCTCCAGCTCTACCTATCCTCATTATCGTTCTTAAACCGGGAGAAGGCTCGAGCTCTCTAATTACCCTGCCTACTGTGATAGCGCTAGACACTCCCCATAAAGCCCTAGCATCTCTAAAGTACACCTTATCTTCATGTATAGCGAGATAGATGGGAGTTTCGCTCGCTCCCTTAATTACTATAGCTCCATATCCAGCGCTTCTGATCGCGGTAGCGCTTCTACCCCCAGCGTGGCTTTCACCGAGATTTCCAGTTAAAGGCGATTTAAACATAGCAACGGTCTTAGAAGCCAGAGGTAAAACGCCGTTTAGAGGTCCGACCGCGAATATTATGGGGTTTTCCGGTCCTAACGGATCCGCTCCTCTAGGACACTCTTCCTCTAAAAGCCTAATCGCAACACCGGTACCTCCTAGGTAAAGCTGGAAGAGCTCCCCTCTATCCTCTATCCAGTACTTCCTCTTCGTTAAATCGATATGCAAAACTTGAGAAGGTAAGCTCATCTCGGCCACACCTCCATCGCTAACACCTCATGAGGACAGTAATCCACGCAATAACCACAATGAACGCAGATCACTGGCTTATTGTCCTCAACATCCCAAAATATAGCTCTAAAAGGACAGGCTTCAACGCAGTTCATACAACCTATGCACTTCGATGGATTTAAAATAACTCCTCCTCCCTTCCTCTTTACTAAGGCGTTTGTGGGACAAACCGATGCACAAGGAGCATCTGGACAAGCTCTACATACTACGACTACGAACCCTCTCTCAATTCCTCCAGCAGATCTCACCTTAATGGCCGATTTCGTTAATCCAGCATCTCCGAATCGGCTATTGCATACGAACATACAAAGCTGACATCCAACGCATCTCTCGCTATCTATAACCGCTAACCTCTTCATACGATTAAGTTACAAATTGAGGTATATAAATGAAAAGCGCTATTCCTCGATCTCCACTTTAATTCCAACGTGTCCGTCTTTATACCTACTTCCTAGGCTTTTCGAGAAGAACTCCCTAGCTACATCTCCGGTGCAATGGATAGGATACACCATTTTTACATCTAAACTAAGAAACACGTTTGCGATCTTCTCCAGCCTTTCCATCTCAGCTCCCGATAAATGAAAGCCTCCTATAACGGCATATATAGGCAATTCCGTGATGTTGTGGAAAAAGCTAACTATATACTCTACTCTTGGATGTGAACAGCCAGTTAAAATCACCAAACCTCTATTCTTCACGTATATAGCTACCGCTTGTTCGTACACCCCTCCATATAGAGGGCCTGAGCTCACAACACCTCTCGCTATAACTTTAGGTCTTTCAACTTCTACTACTTTGAGATTTTTCATAAGATAATTAACCGTTTTCATATCCATACCTCTAGGTACGTATACGGTAATTCCGGGCTTCACCCTTTCTAAATACGGCATCCCCCCTACATGATCGCCATGTTCATGAGAGATCACTATGAAATCGATATCTCCTACATCTATTTTTAGAATATTCACGTTATGTTCTAAAACTTCAGGATCTGGACCTGTATCAAATAAGAAGGAAACATCGTCTGCCTTAACGAATAAGGATATACCCCATACGCTTATTAAATTACCGCTTCCCCTATTATTATCCACGACAACAACGATCTCAACTTTATCAACAGGCCTTAACTCCTCTACGTATCGATCGTTTTCGGGATAGCTTAACGGAGGATATGAAAAGCCAAATACGTAGCCTAATATGGCTAGCGCTATTAATACGGGAATAAACCACGTCCTTCTCACAGACTATATTGAAGTTTGTAATACGAAATAAACTTATTGATTTTAAATCCTCAACCTTTCAATTAACTCTTTAAAGAAGCTTCCAGCTGGAGATCTAACCTTTATTTCGGCCATGCTGGATATAGGCGTGTCCTCAGGGTTTATCTCTACGATAGAGCTCCCCCTTTGGTGAGCCATAGTAGGTATCATGGATGCAGGAGCTACTAAGCCGCTAGTGCCTATAACCAGTAAGACGTCGGACTTCATGGCCTCCATTACGGCCTCGGTCCAAACGTCCTTGGGTAAGGGTTCTCCAAACCATACTACATCGGGCCTTAAAAGAGAACCACATTTAGGACATTTAGGAGGGATCTTCTTAGGAGGCTCCTTTACTTCATAGCCTTCTTCACTAAATATACGCTGGATCACAGGATTTAGTGTAACAACTATTCTAAATGGTGGAGAATATAGTTTTACAAAGTGAACTGCTACCCTGCTAACCTCCATAGCTGTCTCTTATACACATCTCCGAGCCCACGAGACCTCTCTACATCTCGTATGCCGTCTTCTGCTTGAA
>CALBHZ010000013.1 GCA_937892815.1 uncultured archaeon
ATTAAAACCTCAGCTTTTACGTGTTCATCTAACCATCTCACCTTATTTCGATCGCTTAGCTTTAACAGAGGCGGTTTAGGCATTTCTAAGCATTTAGCTCTAAGCCTCAAAGCCTTCAGACCCTTAGCTGCCTTCTCAGGGGTAGGATAACAAGGTATCTTTAAGCCCTTCAGTAAACTCCTTACCCTCTTTTCGTATCCAGCTTCTCCTACAATACACGTAACGATTGGTATGTGAGTTTTAGCACGATTGAAGATCTTTACCATTTTATCCGTTGCTAGGGAATAGTGTTCATCGGTCGCGCTGCCCGTTAAATCTAATGGATTTGCTGGCACCATTATAGAGGGAAGAAGGCCTTTAGATATTGCGTCTCTTAGTACCTTTAAGAAGAGACCCTCAGGGCTGCCTAAGCTTAAAACCTAATGCTTCGCAAAAGTCGGCAGCTACATCGCCTCCTCCACCACCATTACTTAAGATAAAGATTTCGTCTTTTTGGATGGGTTTAAGCGAGAGAAGGGCTTCTATCATATCTACGGCGTCTTCCATCGTCTCGGCCTCAATTACTCCAGCCCTCTCTAAAGCGACATCATAGACTTCTTTGCTCGTTATCATCGATGCCGTATGGGTCATCGCTGCCCTCCTTCCCGTCGTCGTCTTCCCAGCTCTAATAGCCACTATAGGTTTCTTTCTAGAAGCTTCCCATGCCTTCTCGATGAACTTCCTTCCGTTCTTAACTCCCTCAAGGTAAAGGAAGATTAGATCAGTATTCGGATCTTCAGCGAAGTATTCTATAAAATCGCTAACGTCGAGGTCTAGCTGATTTCCAGTACCGACGAAACACCTTACTCCTATATCGGCTAGCATTAAGTGATCCATAATGGTAGTCCCTAGCCCTCCGCTCTGAGTTATTACGGTAACGCCTCCTCTTCTAGGTATAGAATAGGTATCCGTTACTTCCCCGTTCGACGTCCTCTTTAAACGAGGGGTAAAGAAGGTATTGAAGCCGTTGTAAAGGTTTAGAACTCCCATGGTATTCGGTCCAAGGATCCTTATTCCCCACTTCCTGTCTCTTATACACATCTCCGAGCCCACGAGACCTCTCTACATCTCGTATGCCGTCTTCTGCTTGAAAA
>CALBHZ010000014.1 GCA_937892815.1 uncultured archaeon
TCAAGCAGAAGACGGCATACGAGATGTAGAGAGGTCTCGTGGGCTCGGAGATGTGTATAAGAGACAGGCTTAGGGCACAAGGAGCTGGAGCCTTACTACTTGGTGCTGATCTAGCAAGCGATATAGCATATATAAAGGGTAAGGTAACTACTATAGAGGCTAGCTTAAGCGAGCTTAACGCTACTGTAGTAGGAATTAAGGACGACTTAGTTGAAATAAGCACTACATTAGGAACGATGTATTCAACGCTTGAAGCCATACATGCGGACGTAACCGGAATATCCGAAGATATAACCGCTCTATCAACCGACCTAGGAGATGTAAAGGTCGCCGTAAGCGATCTAGCTTCAGCTATATCGAGCGCAAAGGACGAGGTAATCACCGCGGTTAACGCGGTCAAGAGCGACGTAGCCGCGCTATCGAGCGATGTAGCGTCGGTTAAGGACTCGGTCAGCGGTGTAGCTTCAGCAGTTTCCGGCTTGAAGAGCGATATATCTAGCGTCAAGAGCGACGTAGCCGCTCTAAAGAGCTCTGTAAGTAGCGTCTCAAGCGATGTATCTGCTGTGAAGAGCACGGTAGAGGCGATCAAGAGCGACACTACTGGCTTAGGAAACATAAGCACCTTCGTAATCATAGCCGCTATACTAGCCGCTATAGCCGTAGTCCTAGAGATAGTAGTATTAGCGAGGCAGAAGAGGTAAGGACTTAATTTCCCCCAACTTATTTTTTGTTCTTTTATATTCAAAGTCCCTTATTCAATAATGCTTAAATACGATTATTTTTAGGATGCTTCTTAACATGAAAAGCAAAGCCTTAGTGGCCTTTATACTGCTAACTCTATCGCTTCCAGTAGTAGCTAACTTCGCCTCCGCTTACGTTTACGAGAGAGGAAATGAAACGATCGATGTATATCCCTCTTACGGTAGCCCTCACTTAACTTACGTCAACATAACTTTGGAGAACTTCGAGCCTGCTAAAACCGTGGAGATATACTTCGGCTCCTTCAAGGTAGCTACCGCTAGGATAAATAGCACGGGACAAGCCGAGATAAAGAACCTAGAGCTTCCCGAATTGCCGGGAGGTACCTTACTGGTAACGGCTAGGATACCGGATAAAGGGGTAGTTACATCTACTACCTTCGACGTCGAGCCTTATATCGAGCTTCTAGATGAGCAGGGAAATCCCGTTGAAAGCTACAACTACTTAGGAGATGGAGATATATTAAGGGTAAGGGGGTTCGGCTTTCTGCCTGGAGAGGTAATTACGATCGAAGACGATGCTACGGGAGATTACGTTAATCCAATTGAAGATGGAAGGGTAGTCTCGGTAGCTAAGGGTACGCTTAGAGATACCTACGTATTAGCGGACGAAAGGGGGAGCTTCGATCTATCTTATCAGCTAAAGGTAACGGTAAGCGCTGGCGAAACGGTATACGTCGTAGTAAACGGCATGGGAACCGAGTATGAGACCGGATCGGGCTCGTTCGATGCATCGTTTATGGCAGCGGGCCCTGTCACTATAATCCTATATGAAGACGAATACATAGCTGAACCTGGAGATGAAATAACGATCTACGTAAGTGACGCCTTTGATGGATTGAGAGAGGATAAGCTGTACCAATTAATGATAGATAGGAGCAGGCTCAGCTTAACGGTAGATGGAGAAGATGCTAGATGGTTCACTGCTTTCAACGATACTATAACGTTCGAAGTACCTAACCTTTCTTCTGGAGTTCATAGCTTCGCCTTAGTCTACTACGGCTCCAGCACACCAGTAGCGGAACACCTATTCGTAATAACTAAGCCTGGCGGCTCTCCTGGAATGGCCATAGTTAGAACGGAAGATGGAGAACCCATGCCCTATACGGTAGATAAGATAGTTTATGGCGGGGAATACTACATCGTGGGCTGGAACTTTGAGGAGGAAGAATCTGTGGATGCATACATATATACGCCCGACGATCCGAAGTACCATATAGGACCCTTATATATAGGAGATAATGGAGGAGGAGTTGTAGAGTTCGATACTTATGGAATCTACATCCCCTCAGGTAGCTACGCTATATACCTAGAGAGGGAGTACGGAGAAGCTCCGAGCGTAGTTGTAGAAATGGTTCCTAGCGCGGAAATCTACCCCGAAGAAGGGTATATAGGAGATGTCATAGACATCAGCTTTTACGGCCTAGAGCCCAATACCGGATACATCGTAGTATGGGACGTACTGGGAGAGCCTACGCCTTTAGAAAACATGACCTTCGTTACGGATGAATACGGAACTAGAGATGGAATAACCATTGAAGTACCCGCCTATCCAGCCGGCGAGTACGCTATATCGGTAGCTCCCGTAGATAGCCCGGATAGCCCTGTTGAAATCTATAACGCGAAAGGAGAGGTATTCTATCCGGAGTTCGAAATTAAATCCGAAGTCAAGTTCAATCCAGCCGGCGAGTACATACCTTATCAGCTCGTCTCCTTTACTTGGGAGATAGGAAGAGACCCTGCTTCTGAAGGAGAGCTAGTAGTTATAACTATAGACAACACGCCCATATTCAACGGCATCATCGGCGAAGATCTAATACAGGCATCCAGTACATCGGCAACGGTTCTATGGGAAGATGAGACGATAAAGGGATCCTTCATAATGCCTAACGGAGATCCGGAAGATCTGTTGTTTAAGATTAGCGCTGGAGGAGATGAAGCAGTAGGCTCGATTAAGAGGGTAAGCGGAGCTGGAGCCATGTTGATAGGCGTAGACATAGCCAACGATATAGCCTACCTGAAGACTACATGTGGAGAGATAAAGGCGTCTTTGAGCTCGTTAAGTCCTACGATAGAGGATATCGAGGGAGACGTCGTCTACTTGAGGACGAAGATGGGAGATGTAGTAAGCACCCTCGAAGCTCTAGATGCGACGGTTACCGCGACCTCTCAAGATATAGCAACTATATCGACTACCTTGGGAACGGTAAACACCAAGATAGACAACATAGCATCCCTGATAACCTCGTCATCCGAGGATGTAGTTAATAAGGTGAAGAAGGCGTTAAGTACCGTAGAGGGTAGCGTATCCGATCTAGGAAGCAGGATAGACTCGTTAAGCGATGACGTATCG
>CALBHZ010000015.1 GCA_937892815.1 uncultured archaeon
GAGATGTAGAGAGGTCTCGTGGGCTCGGAGATGTGTATAAGAGACAGGCAATAATGTGTAAAGCCGTTGCTATTAAGGGCTTGGGTACGTTCATGGGAGGCGTTGCCAGCCTGTTTATCGCGGCCTTTATGCTATCTGCGTGGATTGTGGATAGGCCTCCGTGGCCGGTAGCGGCGGCTTGCAGTAGCGTATACGCCTCTTCACCTCTAACCTCTCCAACAATTATTATATCCGGCCTTTGTCTTAATGAAGCCTTAAGGAGGTCGTAAAGGGTTATCTCTCCAACCCCCGCTTCTCCAAAGGCCGTTCTAGTTACGCTTGGTATCCAGTTCTCATGCGGTAAGTTCAGTTCTTGAGTATCTTCAATGGTTACTATCTTTAAGCCCGGAAGGATGAACATCGATAGAACGTTTAACGTAGTGGTCTTACCGCTTGCAGTCCCTCCAGCAACGAGGATTGAAAACTTCTTCTCTATTGCGTACCAGAAGTAGGCCGCTAATTCTGAAGACATGGTGTTGTAAATAACGAGATCCGTTACGGTAAGAGGATCGGTTCTGAACTTCCTAATTGTAAACGTACTTCCCTTTTGAGTAACCTCCTTACCCAAAGTTAGCTGCACTCTGCTTCCATCCGGCAAAGTTGCATCGACTATGGGGTTAGCTAACGAGATGTGCCTTCCAGATAGGTACGCAAGCCTAGTTATAAACGAATCGAGCTCTTCCTCAGTTTCGAAGACTATGTTGGTCGGTATGCTTTCAAACTCTCTATGCCATATGTAAACCGGTATTCCTACCCCATCGCATGAGATATCTTCTATCATAGGATCGTGCATTAAGGGCTCTATCTTTCCTAAGCCTAAGAAATCTCTATTGAAGTAATACAGGAACTTCTTAACAGTCGGCCTAGGAACCTCTAACTTATGTCTTCTTATGACTTCAATTAGCTTTTCTTCGATGTACCTTAGAGCTTCCTCCTTATTCTTAAGCATCCTAGAGTCGATAACGAGCTCCTCTTCTAAAATGGAAACGATCCTCTTGTAGAGCTTCTTTTCCCTTTCCGTTAACTCAGGTTCTAAAACGACGTACTTGATGCCTCCGCTTTCAGGGTCTTCTATAATTCCTACATATACATCAGGATAATCCTCAAGCTTAGAGATGTACTTGAAATGTCTAGTCGTGGAAGGAGGAGCTAGTATAGATAGAGCTCTTTCCTTCTCCCTTTCAAGCGGTACGGATACAACACCTGATGGCGCGCTTGCTACTCCCTCTATGCCTCCTCTACCTGCAGGAGGAGGAGATGACATGGTTATTTTAGGAGGCCTCTTAAATAAGGAGGCGAGAGGGAAGTAAATATTTAGCTTTTCGGATATAACGCTAACTGCATAAAGATATATAGTCATAATGGAGGCGGAAACTAAAGCTATTAAGAGGATACTTACAACGAAGTTCCGGATTACTAAGGATAGGCCTATGTTAAGGCCTAGAACTAAGGCTATAACTAAGATTATCCCTAGGAAGGTTAAAAACCATCCTAGGGATCTGCCCTTGCTTCCTTGAGGCAATCTCCTTACGTAATCAAGGATATATTTGTCATTTAAAAACCTTTATGAGCTATTATGTTCGTAATAATCAGAGAAATTCCTCCTCTACTTCTTCTACCCTTCTTCTCCTCATCCTCCTCCATATGATAACAGGTATCGATACTATTACTAACAGGATTATTATTAGAGGGGATAAATTGATCGCAAAGCCGACGTAATCAGGCTCCCATACGGCATTTATTACTTTAGGCGAGTCGACTATAAAGGAAGTAGTAGGCTCTTTTGAGTATATGTCACCAGACCAATGGCTGAACTTTTGGGGAGGGGTGAGCATGGATACCTGTACGGTTAATGGACTAACCGATATAGTAGCTACGCTTCCCTCATCGTACCAACCGGTACCAGTTACAGTTGCATACAAGGAATTCACTAGTACGAAATATTTAGTCTTATAGTGGACAATTAAGTCTATATTTTCCTTAAGTTCTATTACTCTCTCTGGAGTAGTGACATCATCGCTCCACCTATCGAAGCTATACATCTTATCTACGGCCACTTGTACGTCCTTATCTATCTGAATCGTATAGTTTCCTACTTCTAGATTTGCGAACTTAATCCTGCCTAACGTATCGGTTTTTCCGCTAGCTACCGTTCCGTTTGGATAGGTCAGCTTGACCGTTACCCCTTCTATCGGCTTACCATCGTAAGTTTGAGCGACTATCGTTAAGTTAGGATATGCCGTAGCCTCGACGGAGAAGTATCCGTATCCCTCTTCAAATCCATTAGCTTTAACATAAGCTTCTATTTCATTTAGACCGAATACCTCTGGAGTGTAGTAAAAGGTTAAGTTTCCGTTTTCATCTGTTAGATACGTTATCATTCTAACCTTTCCAGTAGTGCTAGTTACGTTCACAACAGCGTTGGGTATTCCGTAATTTAGATAACGCGCCGTTAGGTTAACGGGGGACTCCCTTCCCACCACGAAGGTAGCTGTCGAGCTCATAACTACTTCCATGGGTAAAAGGTATGTGTATACCGAAGCTTCTCCTTTCTCAAATCCATCCGCAATAGCGTAAACCGTAGCTTCTCCCATTCCCTCTCCCACCTGCAGGTTAGTTTCCCTATAGGTCGTTCTAATAGGGAAGAAGACGTAGGGCTTTACGGATATAATTGAAGAATTGGTCGAGAAAAGCGATATGTTAACGGATCTATCGAGCTTAGCGACTACGCCATATCCCTCAATCCACAAGATTAGGTCGGCTATGCCTCCATCTCCAATTAACATAGAGGGATGGATAGCAACGTCGATGGTGTTCGGGAAAGGAAGCTGAATGTTTACGGTAACCTCTCCCGGCTCTAAGTTCGTTGAGTGCGCGAAGATTGTCACTTCACCATGTTCTTTAGTAGTCTTTATCGGCAATACTATGTAGTTCTCTCCAGGCTCTATACATGTTTCATAAGGCATTTCGATAAGCGTTTCATCCGAAGGTAATAGAAATACCTCAGTTTTATTAATTGCCCTAACTGGATTGCCAAATTCATCCATAAGCTGGACCACAAGTACGTTGTATTCTTCTTCATCTGCCTTTAATATAGGAGGAACGATCTCCAGTTTGATTATCTTGGGAGGTCTAGATTCAACTCCTACCATTGTATAATCAGCTTCGAATCCGTCCGCAGTAACGGTTAACTGAGTTAAACCGGTGATATGACCTGTGTAGAAGTCCCCAACTCCTATATTGCTTCCTCCTCTAACCCTGTCTCTTATACACATCTCCGAGCCCACGAGACCTCTCTACATCTCGTATGCCGTCTTCTGCTTGAA
>CALBHZ010000016.1 GCA_937892815.1 uncultured archaeon
GCTACAGTAAGGGAAAGAGGTAAATACTATTCTCTTACATCTAAGATAGGTTGAGGAAGTCTAAGATATTAGCAACATTAGGCCCAAGTTCTAGTAGTAGGGATGTAATATTTCAACTTATAAGGGAAGGCGTAGATGGTATAAGGCTTAATTTTTCTCATGGAGACTTAAAGGAAAAGAAAGAGCTAATAAGAGTAGTGAGAGATATAGAGCAAGAAATAGGTAGTCCGATTCCTATTATAGGAGATCTTCAAGGGCCGACTGTTAGGCTTGGGGAATTTAAACCCCTTCAGCTTAAGAGAGGAACTAGATTTAGAGTAGGTTTAAACGAGGGTGTTCCCGTAAAATCTGAGGAGTTCTTTAAGCTCATAGAAAGGGGAGATTTCGTATTATTCGAAGGAGGAAGAATTGTCTGTAAAGTTATTGAAATAAATGGGGAGAGCGCGATATTAGAAGCCTTAGTAGAAGGCGAGCTTAGACCTAAAAAGACCGTAGCTATACACGGGAAGGAGTACGATCTCCCTCCTTTAACCCTTAAAGATGAAAAGGATTTAGAGTTCTGTATAAAAATGAACGTAGAGGCCATCGCTCTATCCTTCGTTAAGAAAGGAGACGATATCGTAAGCTTAAAGGAGAGGATAGAGGAGCTTGGAGGAAATTCTTGGGTTATAGCTAAAATAGAAACAAGATCGGCCGTTAATAGGATAAATGAAATCGTTAGGGAAGCAGATGGTATCTTAGTAGCTAGAGGTGATCTAGGAGCTTATTTCAACTTAGAGGAGATACCAAGCATCCAAAAGCTCCTTATAGAAAGGGCCGCTGAGTACGGAAAGCCAAGCATAGTAGCAACTCAACTCCTAGACTCTATGATAGAGAATCCGATGCCTACTAGGGCCGAGGTAATGGACGTTTACACGGCTATTAGAATGGGAGCCGATGCGCTACTCTTAACGGGGGAAACGGCTATTGGAAAGTATCCCATCGACGCTATTAGGTGGTTGGAGAGGATCATAAGAAAGGCCGAGGAAAGCGGAGCCATCGCTAGGAGACCTGTCTCTTAT
>CALBHZ010000017.1 GCA_937892815.1 uncultured archaeon
CGTATAAGCCTTAGCTATATTGTTCAAACGGCTATAAGTAGGGGGATGAGCGTAAAGGTTTGCGATATAAAAGGAATACCTTGGAAAGACGTAGATACGCCTGAAGACGTAAGCGGGATAGTTGGTGGGAGATTTAACGAGGTATTGAAGTTGTGGTGGATGGAAAATGGCTAAGGGAAAGACGACGGATGGCGTAGTCTCGAAATACATCAATAGGAAGATATCTTCTAGGATCACCAGTTGGATAGTAAAGCATAGAATAGGAGTAACGCCTAATCAAATTTCAGTTATATCTTCAATTATCGGAATGCTGTCCTTTCCATTCTTCTTGTTAGGCCAAACGATCGTAGCTGGAATTTTAGTCCAAACTTCCTCCATTATTGATGGCGTCGATGGAGAGTTGGCGAGATATTACGGAATTAGCAGTAAGTTTGGAGCCTTTTTCGACGCTCTCTTAGATCGATTTACAGACGTAGTTGTGGTTCTAGGCGCATCGATTTACGTGTTAATGCAAGGAGGATTGAGCTGGTTCGTATACGTAGTTCTCTTAACGTCTCTTTCTGGAACGCTTTTAGTTAGCTATCTTCACGCTAGATCCGAAAAGGAGCTGGGCACTCATCCAGTTTTCATAGGACGAATGCCTAATATCGCTTCGCGCGATATTAGGCTATTGATTATCTTCATTGGAAGCTTGATAGGAATGGTCTTCGAAGCTCTATTATTAATTGCAATCTTAAGCAATACTTACGTAATAATTAAGTTTCTAGAGCTCTCATCTTCTTTTTCCTCTAAGCAAAAAATTTAAAAGTTTCTTAGCTCGTTAAAAAGTAGCTTTACTTAGTTTCGATCTTATAGATCTGAGACCTTGGAGGTGATGAAGAGGTGATTAAGGTAGCTATATTAGGAACGGGTATGGTAGCAGCTCACCTAGCCGTAGGTCTAGAGAGGATAAGGCTTGGAGAAATAGAGCCTTACGGAGTACCATTCGCTAACTACTCCTTCCCCTATAGGCCAGAGGACGTCAAGGTAGTAACGACATATGACGTAGACTTCAGTAAACTAGGGAAATCTCTCTACTCTATAGCTAAGCAACTGATAGGTCAAGAAACTCACGTCCCAACTAGTCTAAGAGACATATACGTTAGAGAAGGCGTACACTTAGGAAGTATGCAAGGAATGCCCGTTGAGACTAGAGGATTAGAAGAGAGGATGACTATATTTGAGGCAGTTGAGAGGTTAGTTGAAGAGTGGAAGAGAGAGGATATAGATGTTATCGTAAACATAATAACTACTGAGTATGGACAAGCCTTTAATGATCCATCCTTACTGGAAGCGGCTATTCTAGAGAACAACAAGGAAAAACTAACGGCTTCCCACGTGTACGCATATGCAGCTACGTTGTACTCTGAAAGGGTGAAACCTGTAGCCTTTGTAAACGCTATACCTACCCCTCTAGCTAATGACTGGGCGGTGGTAAGGATCTTTGAGAACGCTGGAGGTATCGTCTTAGGAGATGATGGAGCGACCGGGGCTACGCCGTTAACCTCCGATCTACTTGAACATCTAGCTGAAAGAAATAGAAGGGTTAAGTATATCGTACAGTTTAACATAGGAGGCAATACCGATTTCTTAGCACTATCTATGCCGGAGCGAAACGTTATGAAGGAGATAACTAAAAGCGGAATTGTTAGAGATATTCTAGGTTATGAAGCGCCCCACTTCATAAAACCTACCGGATACTTGGAACCTCTAGGAGACAAGAAGTTCATAGCTATGAACTTGGAATACATTTCCTTTAACGGCTACGTAGATGAGCTATACATAGCTGGAAGGATCAATGATAGCCCAGCTTTAGCCGGTAAGCTAGTAGACATGATAAGGGTCGGTAAAATGGCAGTAGAGAACGGATATAGGGGAACTGTAGAGGAGATAAATGGCTTCTTCATGAAGAAGCCAGGACCTCCAAACGCAGTTGCTACCGCTAAAATTATCGCTCACGTTCGACTATCTAAGTGGCTAGAAAAGCATGGAGTGAAGATGCTCCCGACCGTAGAACGACAGAGGATGGACAAGAGTAAGGTCAGAG
>CALBHZ010000018.1 GCA_937892815.1 uncultured archaeon
CAGCTTAGCAGCTTCCTCAGCGTACCTCCTACCTTCGGCTATTACTGCTGCAACTACATCTCCTACGGATCTCACCTTTCTCTCAGCAAACAACGGCCTATCGGGTATTAATGCGCTGGATATATTTTCTCCAGGTACGTCCCTATAAGTCAATACGTCTACTACCTTTGGAGTTCTCTTCGCTAACGAAGTATCTATGTACCTTATGTACGCATGGGGATTTGTAGAATGAACGATTTTCACATATAGGACATCGTCGGAGAGGAGATCGGCCGTATATACGGGTCTGCCTAGGACCTTGTCCAGGTCGTCAATCCTCCTTAGGCTCTCTCCAACGTATAGAAGCTCTCCCCTTTCCGCTCTTCTCCTCAGCTCCTCTACGAGCTTCGCGGCTTCAGCCTTCATTTTTCATCCTCTCAGAAGCTAGCTTTATAGCTTCAACTACACCGTAGTAGCCCGTACAACGACATAGAGTTCCGCTTATAGCTTCTCTTATTTCATCGTAGGAGGGGTTTTGGTTTCTATCTAGTAGAGCCTTAGCTATTAATATCATAGCTGGCGTACAAAAGCCGCATTGAACGGCGTGTGCTTCCCTAAAGGCCTCTTGAATTGGATGTAGCTTTTCCTCGCTTCCGAGGCCTTCTAAAGTCAATATTTCCTTATTCCTAGCTTGAACCGCTAGCGTTAAGCAGGAAAGAACAGGAACTCCGTTAACCAAAACCGTACAAAGGCCACAATCTCCGGTTCCACATCCCTCCTTAACGGACTTTAAGCCTAGCTTATCCCTCAAAACGTCTATGAGCCTATCGTCGGAGTTTACGTAGATATTGTACTCCTTTCCGTTGACCTTTAACGTAATGAAGTGTTTACTCAACTTTGACCCTCCTTATCTTATTGTAACAATAAGTTAACAGCCTCTTTAAAAGGGCCTTTTGAACTTCAACTCTGTACTCGGCAGAAGCCCTGAAATCGGATGTTAGCTTAAGCTCACGCTCTAGCACTTCTTTCGCTCCTTCTAATACTTCGTTTGTGAAGATCTTACCTTTCAGGAACTTCTCAGTTTCATAAGCTCTCTCTGGTATTTTCCTCTTAACCCTATTTAGCGCGATCCTTACATCCTTGATTCTTCCGTTTTCTACGTGTAGGTAAACGGCCATGTTTACTAAGGCTATGAACATAGCGTTACGTCTACCTATCTTATCGAAAGCCGTCCAAGCATTTTCCGGAGGTTTCTTAAAGAAAATTTCGGTTATTATTTCGTTGCTTCTCCTCGCAATTACCCCTTTATCTAAGATCAACCTTTCAATAGATAAGATTCTATCTCCGTTAACGCTAGTTAGTTTAGCCTTAGCGTTTAACGCTAGAAGTATGGGAATGAAGTCCTCGGAGCTAGAGGCCGCTCCTACGTTTCCTCCTATCGTAGCCATATTCCTGATTTGAGGACCTCCGAACTTCTTAGCCGCATGTTTAAAGGCTTCGAGAGGGCCGTTTAAAGCAGGGCTTTCGTAAATATCCGTTACGGTAGTTAAAGCTCCTATCCTAATACACTCTCCATCCTCCCTTATATATCTCAATAAGTCGTCAAAGCCCGACAAATCTAAAAGGACTTCTGGTCTTAGCTCTCCTGCCCTTATCCTAGGCAGTAGATCGGTTCCGTGCGATATTATAGTAGTTTTATGCCCTTCACGGGATAAGAACTTTAAAGCATCGTCAAAAGAACTAGGTACGTATACGTCAAACATAGTTATCGTTTAACGTTAATTACTTATAGCCTTTAGCTATTTCGATAAATCGTTTTTAATCCCCTCTTACAATAAAGTCTTATGAAAGCGGTGGTAGTAGGAGGAGGAGCGGCCGGAATGACGGCCGCTTCTAGAATTAGAAGGCTTCAGCCTACTTGGAGGGTAGAGGTTTACGAGGAGACTCCTTACGTATCGCACGCGCCATGTGGTATACCGTATTTCGTAGAGGGATTAGTTAGGGATAAGGACGAACTGATAACGTACTCTCCCGAGTTTTTCAGAAAGAAGAGGAAGATAGAGGTGTTTACCAATAGTAAGGTCTTGAAGATAGATCACAAGGCGAAGAAGCTTACTGTTTTAAATAGTGGAAGAGAAAGAGAGGTGAGTTACGATAAGCTGATAATAGCTACGGGAGCTAAACCGTTCATCCCCAATCCCAAATGGCTTGAAGTGGAAAAGGTGTTCACGATTAGGCACATAGAGGATGGAGTATCGATAAGAAAGAGGATTTCAAAGGATAAAGAGGTCGTCGTTGTTGGTGCTGGGTATATAGGCATTGAACTCTCCGAGGCCTTGAGGAAGTTGGGGAAGAGAGTAACGTTGGTGGAAGCTATGGATCAGATCATGCCTATGTTCGATAAAGAGGTAGCTCTGGATATCGAGGAGTATATGAGTAAGAGGGGAGTAAAAATAAGGAAGGGAGAGAAGGTAGTGGATATTTCCCAAAGGAGGAATGGCGTGCTCGTTGAAACTGAGAAGGGGAGCTATAAAGCCGATTCGGTCATTTTAGCTATTGGTGTTAAGCCAAATGTAGACCTTGCTTTAATGGCCGGAGCTAGAAGAGGGGAAACTGGAGCGATTTACGTAGACGATAGGATGTGGACGGGAGTAGAAGATCTATACGCAGCTGGAGATAACGTAGAGGTTCTGAACTTAGTCACGGGTAGAAGATCGTACATGCCGCTAGCTCCCTTAGCTAATAAGGAGGGCTTCGTTGCTGGAGATAACGTAGCTGGAGGAAGCTTGAGATTTCCAGGAGCGGTAGGCTCGGCCATTACTAAGTTCTACTCGCTTGAAATAGGCATAACTGGCATAAGCGAGGCAAACGCGAGAAAACTGGGGTTTAAGGTTAAAAGCGTTTACATATCGCATAGCTCTAAAGCTCACTACTATCCCGGCTCTAAGTGGATAAAGGTAAAGCTAGTAGTAGAGGAGGGAAGTAAGAGGGTTTTAGGAGGGCAGATAATAGGGTTAGAAGGGGTATGGGGAAGGATCTCCGCTTTAGCTATAGCGATTCAGAATGAGGTGAAAGTTAGCGATCTGTTCTTCGCCGATATCCCTTACGCTCCTCCGTTTTCCCCCGTATTGGATCCGTTAATAGTAGCGGCAAGGGTAGCTAGGTAGATTATTCGTACCTCAAGGCTTCAACAGGGGCTAATTTAGACGCTCTCCACGCCGGTATCAAGCCGGCTAGGGCTCCTACTGAGGTAGCCATAGCTACAGCTAGGATAAGGATTTCGGGCGATATCACGGGTTGTATTTGTATTGGTCTAGTAGCATGATTAGCGAGAGGCGTAACTCCGAAGAAGTAGGCGAGGATGAAGGATAGTCCTATCCCGGTAACCGATCCTATTAAGCCCCCTATGAGCCCCATTAGAGTAGATTCGGCTAGGAACAAAACCATTATATCCCTTTTCGAGAAGCCCAAGGCCTTTAGAATGCCTATTTCCCTAGTTCTCTCTATGGTGCTCGTAAACATGGTCGTCATTATCCCTATAAACGCCACTAGCACGGATATGCTAGCTACGGAAATTAAGATCATGTTAACGGTTGATAGGATATTCCTAGCTATATCGATTATCACCTTTACGCTTATTACGTCTACATCCTTTCCGTATAAATCCTTAATTTCATCCATAACGGTATCTACTAAATCTGAGGATTTTGTTACCACTAGCAAGCCCGTGTAGTGCGAACTACCTAAGATCAGCCTCCCAGATTCGATAGGTACGAAAACGGCTTTGTCCGGGTTTAGAATAAATATAGGGCCGAACTCTTTGAATATTCCCTTTACTAGAAAAGTTTTACTAAAGCCGTGTGGATTTGTCGGAGTCTCGAACTCTAGGGTAATCGTATCGTGGAGGTCGTAACTTCTCTCGTTCGGTTCCTCTGGGTGTGCGATTCCGTACCCTAAAACCGCTCCCGTGTAATCGAATGGCTCCGGCAGCTCTCCTTTTTCCAGCTCTAATCCAGGTACGGCCTCACTAAGCCCTTCCATTAAGTTTATAGCGAAGATAGAGGTGCTTTCCTCTCCTCTCGCCGTCGATCTTTTAGCCGGTATTATGTAGAATGGATATACTCCCTTTACGCCCTCGATGCTTAATATCTCCTCTACATGTCTGTCCTCTATCTTGAAGACATTCGTATGAGGCGTTACCATTATAGTAGTAACTCCAAGCCTCGTTATTTGGCTTTCTACGTGCTGCGTATACCCTTGGGTTGTTGAAGTGAGAGCTACTATTGCGGCAGGTCCGATAACAATTCCGAGTATAGTTAGAAGGCTTCTCACCTTCCTTTCTTTTAAGGCGTAATATGCGTACCTAAGTATATCAAGAAATTTCAAGCTCCTCTTTCCCCTTCCCTCTTTTATATCCCCAGATAACCGTTATTATGAGGAGGATAGCTAAGATCACGATTGTAAGGTTTTCGTACGATAGAAGTAGTGAGAAGATCGTCTGCTCCCGATGGCTCTCCGTTACTTCCATGGTCGTAACGTCGATTTTTATAGACCATGACTTCTCGTGCTCGTTTCCCAAGGTATCGGTATACCTGAACCTAAGACTTACCTTATAGCTACCTGGCTTAGCATCGTTAGCTACGTAGAGCGGAAAACTAAACGGAGTGGGGGAGTTTACGGGGAGATCTCCGATGTACTTTTCACCCGTATATCCAACGATGAAAGGATAGCTCGCCTCAACCCTTACCCTACTGTAGTAAGCTTGTTGTGTACCTTCGTTTAACAAGCTAGCGGATATAACAACCTTGGAGCCGTTGTGAGCAGGTTGAGGAGATACCTTTAGGTTAACGAGTTCTACATCAGGATAGCCCTTCAGATAAGTTAGTAAAGTGTGAACTTCGGATCTAGATAGATCGTTAGGATCCCTGTACGTCAAGGTAACCGTTAGAGGAGCCGTGGATTCGGTTTGAGCAAAGGGTATGACGTGTAGGGTTATAGACGTATTGCCTTTAGGAGGTACGTAGTTAAACTTCCATGGCCCAATTCCCTCCCTAACGTATATCGGTAGGGACGAGGGAAGGGTTAAGCGTACCTCTAAATCTCTTATCGGCTCATCTGAAGTATTCACGATCGTTAAGATTAGCTCATTCTCTCTTCGATATTTGATTTCGGTAGTGGATAGTGAGATGGAAATCAGATCGCTTCTAGTCAACACATTAACGTTCGTAAGTATAGATTTAACGTGATTTAGACCTCTCGAATCTAGATAAGAAACGGTAAACGATACAGGTATCGTGCTTGGAGGAAGGTTTGATGGTATGTATACTTCAAATGAGAAGGTATGAGAAGTTTTTGGAGAGAGCTCGGATAATGGATCTGTAGGCGCTCTCACGGGAATTAGGCTTTCGGCATTTAGGCTAGGCAAAACATCGTATACCGGCTCATCTCCGTTGTTTACCACCGTTAAACTCAGCTTCGCTATAGATCCCTGTTCTACAGATACTTCTTTTGCAAATAGGTCTACATCGGGCTTAGGGTAGATCTTAAGCTTAAAACTCTCCACTTGACGGTATTCGCTTAACCAGAAATCACGGTAAGTTACGGTTAAGTTGAACGTTTTCTCCCCCGCTTGGACGTCTTCATCTATATCGACTAAAAAGGTAGCGTACGTGGATTGTCCGGCTTCTATGACAGGGATGGTTGAGGTGACGTTCCTATCTCCATTAGGGCCGTGAATTCCATCGGGTAAATGTAGCTCAAGCTTTACTCCAGAAATGGGCTTCTTATCTAAATTGGTTATCCAAATGTACAAAGGAACGGATTTAGAATTGGGGACGGGCTTTAATGGTTGAGATGGGCTCCCCCATCCTACGTTTAAAATGGAAATACCCTTAGGTTCCTCAACTTTTAACGTTAAATTGAATTCGCTTTCCATCTCCGTGTATACGGTATCGTAATAAGTAACCTTCATGTAGAAGGTGTAATTTCCCGGCTTTACATCGGAATCTACGTTTAGTGTAAACGTGAGGGGGACGGCTGTTCCAGGGGGAAGGGAAGGGCCGTATGCTGCATAGGTAATATTGCCGCCGGTTGAGTTATGGAAACCAGGAGGAAGGTATAGCTTGGCGTATACCCCTGTTATATAGTGTGAATAAAGGTTTTGGATTAACGCCGTTAGAGGTACGTTGGAGTAGCCGGGCCTTACATCCATAGGATTATCTACCGTTCCCCAAGTATAGGTAACGAGCTCTAATCTTTCGTAGGCGTTCGCGGTAAAGCAGGGAAGTAGGAGTAAGGCGATTAAGAAGATGAGGGATTTCTTCATCTAACCACCTCTCTTTCTATTCTACCATCACGCAAATATATTACCCTCCTAGTTCTATCCGCTATCTCCATGTCATGCGTTACGATAACTACCGTCTTCCCCTCCTCTCTATTTATCTTCTCTAACACGTCCATTACCATAGAGGAGCTCTTGCTATCTAAGTTTCCAGTAGGTTCGTCCGCTAAGATAATCGGTGGATTCGTAATTAAAGCCCTAGCTATGGCCACCCTCTGCTGCTCTCCTCCGCTAAGCTGATAAGGCCTCTTAAAGGCTAGCTTTTCCAAACCTACCTGTCTCAACATCTCTAGAGCTCTTTTCCTTCTAACATCCCTAGGAACCCCTCTAACGTAGAGAGGTAGCTCGACGTTCTGTAAGGCCGTAAGCCTGTGTATTAAATTGAAGGCTTGAAAGACGAAGCCTATCTTCCTATTTCTCAGCTTAGACAACCCATCCTCTCCTAGCCTATTTATATCTACGCCATCGATTAAGACCCTTCCCTTAGTAGGCTTGTCCAAAGCTCCTATCATATTCAACAGCGTTGATTTCCCGCTTCCAGAAGGACCTACTATGGATACCAGCTCTCCCTTTTTTATCGATAGAGTTACGCCTCTTAACGCGGGAGTTGGGACTCCTCCGTAGTATATCTTGTGAACGTCTATTAACTGGATAGCCGGCACCTCCATCTTCTACAACCTCCAACGATCTATCCTCTTTCAATTACCTCCTTTATCTCATTTCTAGCTTTGTACAGTATATCGACGATCTTCTCCGTTTGTTCCTTCGATAAGCTGTGAAGGGAGAAGGCGATGTCGTGTACTATCTCCTTGCCTACCTTTAGCAGCTTAGCCTTTTCAGCCGGCATTAAGCGTTCTTTATTCTCAAAGAAGGCCTCTAAGGCCTTCTTCCTAGTCCTCAAGTATTCCCTCCCCTTCTCGGTAATTTCGTAAACTTTCCTCCCCTCCTCTTCCAATAGATCTACGTACCCTTCCTCCTCTAAAAGCTGCAAGTTAGGGTAGATAACTCCAGGGCTTGGAGAATATAAGCCGAAGAACATGGACTCTATCCTCTTAATTATTTCGTAACCGTGAGCCGGCCCCTTAGATAGGGCGTTTAAGATCAACAGCTTCGTAATCCCTCTCTTAGCGAAGGGAGGTATTTTAAAGATCAAGATATATCGCGATATGTCTAGATATATCTTCTTATAAAACTTACGGGTAAACGTTAATATCTTCAAGGGAAGCAAGAATAGGAGGGCCCGTGGCCTAGCATGGATAAGGCGTCGGCCTCCGGAGCCGGAGATCCCGGGTTCGAGTCCCGGCGGGCCCGCCACTTACAGCCCAGTTTAGAGTAGCCTTACACGGTTCTCCAGCATAGTTCTATATTCAGTATTTGTAGGATTTTCCTAAAACATGGGGAGTGATGGGGGAGTTGAAGGTACTATATTCCAGAGGAGTGGCAGGTTCAGGAGGTATTATAGCGGTTTTATAGGCGGTAAGGTAACGTGTGAAAGCTTACCAGAATGTCTAGGCATAGTAAAAGCACTTTGTACAGGTGCCTTATGGGTGTACAGCCAATACTGTTTCCATTTAACTTCTCTACTATCTTCCTAGCCATATGCTTTTATAGTAACCGAATAATAAGTCTTACTTGGAATAGGCTACCTAGGTGGGAAGAATGTCATTAGTTGCTAAGGCTATATATGAGAAGGGGGTATTGAAGCTCTTGGAGGATATAGATCTAAAGGATGGTGAGGAGGTTATTGTTATTGTGAGACGGAAACCCAACATAGATAGATTTGTTGGTATACTTGGTAAGGCTTCAGCCGAGGAGCTGGAGGCTTATGAGGAGGAGGTATATAGTTCTTGATTTTCGTGGACACCAATATATTCTATAATATCCTCTACGAGACAGAACTAACTCTGAAGGCTAAGAAGGTGGTTGATCTTCTAGTAGAGCCTGTCATATCTGTAATAGTCTATAATGAGTTAGTCCATGTCACGTTTAGAGCATACGCTAGACGTAAATACGGTATAACTAGCTATCACGAATTCAAGAAATTCTTTATAGAAAAGGGGATAGAAGCATTTGAAGAGCCGTTGAAAGACATTCATGAGCTTTTAGAGGGGCTAGACGTGAAGATACTAAGTGATCATCAGTCAGTAGAGGAGCTTAGAGAGGTTATTACTAAATATAGGCTCCTACCGACTGATGCTCAAATAGCGATTACGTGTAAATATTATGGTATACCAACTATTGCTACATTAGATGAAGATTTTAAACGAATACCATGGCTAAAGACAATACCATAAAACTCTTGAAAACAAATACAGAGACAAGAGGGAAATGCATTATGTCCATGAGTGCAACCCACATATTGAGGAGACACTAATGATGATAAAACAGACAGTAGTATTCTCAATCCTGTATGCTAAGCCTATTAGCTACATACTAGCAGCCCACGCATAATCAAACTTTTCGCAAAACGCCTCTATTACAAAGCTTCATTGTAAAAGACCCACACCTATGAGGTTACCTCTTGCAATAACTGTCCCATATACTAGGTAAATAGGTATGAAAACTATACCCAATTGTTCCCCCCAGATTAATATCAAATTCTGGGACAGAAGCTTATGAGTGTCGGCCTGCGGAGCCGGAGATCCCGGGTTCGAGTCCCGGCGGGCCCGCTACTTACAGCCCATTATACGAAGTTTCTCCTTTCTCATGAAGAGTTGATGTAGCCGAAGTTTGGGTAGAGAGCTTGCCTGTTTCTTTTATCAAAGGCAACCATGGTTGATAATCCTGAAGGGCTAGGAGACTGCCGTAAGCCACGGAATACGCTTGAAATCTTCGTCAAAGGTTAGGATTGTATTTATGCCGTAGTGTTTGCATGTCAACGCTACGATAGCGTCTTTGGGTGATAGTCTATAGTTGTCCATGACATTGATTATTTCGCTTACGTCTACATCGGCATCTGCTATAATTTTTACGTATAGCTCCTTTAGTAGTGAGGCGAACATGTTTAAGCTCTCCTTTGCAAAACCTATGCCCTTGCTCTTAACAAGCTTTCTTAAGTCGTAAGCCCTCCTTACGCTATGCTTATTCATCGCCTCTCTTCTCACAATAAAGTGGAGTACTTCATCGACGACTCCAATACTTGCTATTAGCAGCGGGTACCTGTTGAGGAGCTCTTCTGCTCTAGAAGCTCGTGCCCCTTCATAGAGTAGTTGAATGAACACGTTAGAGTCTACGAAAACATAATCCCTCATAAAGGCTCCCACTCAGCTTCAGCTAGCAGTTCCTCTATTTCCTCCTCGCTGACCTTACCCAGTATACCCCTATATCTCCGTAGAATTCGCTTCCGCTCTTCTCCTACTGAAACGAGCACAGCGATCCTTTCCTCTCCTTCCCTAAGTTCTATTGGTTCAAGTGGTTTCAGCACCCCATTCTCATACTTGACCCTAACAACTTTAGACAGCCTCCACCACCCATGTTAAGTATGTTCTTTCAAGCCAATTATCTTTTTCCTTAGTTGCGCGTTTCCGGATTAACTGTGATATCCTAAGGGATATTATTTGTAAA
>CALBHZ010000019.1 GCA_937892815.1 uncultured archaeon
ATTTAAAAGAGTTGAAAGACGCTAAACTTATCATAGCTAACCTTCGTAACCTTTTGACCGAAATCTGATTTAAAGAATTGAAAAGCATATTAAAGTTAGGCTTTCCCCCTGCTCACTTCTTCGAGATAAGGCTTATTCGTCTCCTGCAAAGTGCAAGAAAAGCACGCCCACATCTATTACGTACCTCTTCATTTCCCGGCCTCCTTCTTGTGCTCCGCTTCGAGCTCCCTAACCGCCTCTATCAGCGCCTCCCTCCGTCCCTTCTCGATCCCGTAAAGCTCGTCTATGTCGAATATGGGTATCATGAGCGGGCCGGCCTCGGTCTCCACGAATTCAACCCGCATGCCCTCCCTTATCCCGTACCTCTTCATTATCCTAGCAGGTATCGTAACCATCCTCTTGCTAGTGACCTTTACTACGTTCCCCATACCATATCCTTATTGTAAAAAATGGTATATACATATTCATGGAAAATGAAGTCCTAGGATGGCTGAAAGCGGCCTTCTATGTATGGGGATCCAGCCTCAGCTAAAATAAATCTCTATTCCCTCGAAATTACTCAGCGGTCTCTTTGAAAAAGCCCGAGGAAAAAATGGCGTCTCTTTAAAGCGTAACAAGTCAAGCTCCTAATAGTGGAGACGGTAAAAATGATTGGAAGGATTGAAAGCCGATAGAGTCCAGCTTCTGGTAAAATTAAATTTAATTAGAGATATGGGGATGGAAAGCTCCATCGCAAGCCAACTCCCATTACAACATATGGTATTAAAGATTTAAATAAACCATTATTTAGAGTATTATCTGATGGCCGAGAAAGTTACAAGCTTAAAGATCGACCCCAAGCTCTGGAAAAGGGCAAAGATACTGGCCATTGAAAGAGCAACCACGTTAAAATCGTTGATTGAAGAGCTCCTCGTTAACGAGGTAGAGGCGGAGGAGCTATTAGGAGAAGAGCTCGAATTTTCCGAAGAGCAGGTAAAGGCCTTAGAAAAGGAGAGGAGGAACAGAAAGAACCCCTTCACTATCTCGATTGAGAAAAGCGCCGTGGAGCTCGTGAGGGAAGGAAGAGGTGAGTAGCTACTACGTCGATACGAGCGTGATAATAGCTAGGTATAAGCCGAACGATGAACTATATAGGTATTCCAGTAGGATCTTCGAGCTCAAGAACGTTAGCTTTTACATCTCTCCCATCACCCTATTGGAGCTCTTCTCGGTCCTCTCTAGGATTAAGGATAGCCTAACCGTTCCCTTTAAGGAGAAACCTCTAATAGCCTCTCTCGTAACCTTCATAGTTAAGGACTGTAGGTTAAAGGTGGCGTCTAAGGCCTATACCATTAAGAAGCGCATAGCTGGAAGCGAGCTGAGAACTCCGATAGAGTACTACTTAGCGATGAAGTACGCCGAGTCTTTAAGGCTTAGGACGCTCGACACGTTGCACGTGGTGTACGCTTGGTTGTTTAAGAGGTTATACGACGTAAGGGGCTTAGTAACTGGAGATGAGGAGATTATAAGGAGGTCTGAAGCGATTAACGAGTGCTTTGGAATCGAGATCCTCCATCCGAGAGAGGTCCGTTAAGCATCGCCATTTGGCTTTAACGTGTACGAAAAATGTATGTGAAGGGTAAGCTAAGGCGGGAATCTCCGTTCGGAAAACCTTCTTAAAAATTGGAAGAACGCCTATTATTATTTTACTTAGACTTCGATGTAACGCCCTCCTTCTTAACTTCTAACTCAACTTTGAGGTCTGCTTGTTATTCTGCTTAAGGTAATCGTTGCTCCCAGCAATCCTTCTTAAGAAATCTAATTCTGCAGGGATAGAAATGCGACTTCTAAAGCTTTATAAACAATTAGAAGTTTGATTTCTAATAATGGAAGAGCTAATACGGAGGAGCAA
>CALBHZ010000020.1 GCA_937892815.1 uncultured archaeon
TCCTATATTTGCGTAATTTATCCCTGACACGTGTGCGGATCTGATGGGGATTAACCTATCAGCATCCATTAATTTCCCTACTGCACAAAGTATTTCATATGCAAACTTAAGTCCTTCTCCGAATTCTCCCTTAAGCGCCCTTTCTTCCCAATTGTTAAGATACAATTTTAAGAACTGAAAAATACTAACGTTTTAAAAACGTTACCTAAGCTTTCTCTTTCTGAGTATCGCTAGAATAGGGATTGTTACTAGAAAAGAGAGAGGATATCATTATCCTTTCTATATGGCAGAGGTAGAAGCAGGTCTTCCAAATAACGGGCCACGCTTCGCTAGGTAATTTTTTCCCAGAACGTTCCCGAAAAACAACTAAGAAGAGATCGGTACCTATAGCGTGTTGAATCATCGTACAGGCAAGTATTAGAAGGAAAACGGAAATCAGCATCTGCCTCCTCTCTACGCTATGGATAAGCTTGTAAAAAGGGTAGAAGACAATGAGCAATAGAGCTACTATATGAAGATACATATATGGCATCGATATGAACGATATCTCGATAAAATGTAACGAGTTTGGATGTATGGAGTAGAAGAGGATCGTTAATAAAAATAGTAAACGATGGATAGAGCTTTTCATTCTTCAGGAATTTTTCCTATATAAAAGGCCGCTAATGCTGTTGTAACGAAAGTCTGAACCCAAGAAAATTGAGGTTTTCTGAGTACAAAGGAAATAAATGTTCCCTAAGGTTATGCTAAGGAAGGCTATTTTGGTTCTAGTACCATACCGAGGAGAGGAACTAATATGTCAGATAGAGGAAAGGAAGCTTGTGTACCGATAATTGGGAAGAGAGGAACTACCCTGAGAATAACGTATATTGTCGAAAATACGCCAATCGTCGTGATCTCATCCTTCCTCATGTAGAAGACTCTAGCTAATTCTAAAAACTTAATTACATTTTTCAGCCTAACATGTACGTAATTAAAGCGCTTGTAATAATGGATAACATTATTAATACAATCATAATTGTGAATTTCGGGTCCTCCCTTTTTAGTATCAATGAAATAATAACTAGGGATGTTATAGGCGTCATTATGAGAACATATATCCCGATTTCAATTATTAGTAATCCTAAGTTATTGAGAGACGCATTTAATATTAAACCAACCATAAATAGAGCCGCACTTATGGAGAGTCCTGCTACTAAAGCGGAATGAATGATCTTTTTCATATACTACCCAACCCCCTTTCTAAGCATCGAAACCCTAAGTAAAACGTTAATAGAAATAGGAGGATCTTTAGGTATCCGCTTCTCACTCTATTCATGATTTTAGTGCCCATTATAACGCCGATCATGGTGCCTAGAGCGCATGGAGCTACAAAAGGTAGTGGCGTTGTACCACTTAAGTAATATAACAAAGAGCCAGTGGCAGCTGTTATACTTATCATAAATTTGCTAGTTGCAATGGCAACTTTCAGCGGAACGTTCATAAGAAGATTCATGGCAGCCACTTTAAACACTCCTCCTCCTATGCCTAATAAGCCACTTCCCATACCAGCTAAAAACGACATTAGAGAGCCCTTAATGTATCCAGTAACGTGATAGGGGACTTTTATCTTTAAGCTTTCATCGTAATATTCCCCCTTTAACCCTAAACCAGTTTTGCGTGTAGCTTCGCCATATTCCCTTCTAATTAGCTTTCTTTCCTCCCTCCCCACAGTTACTAAATGTGTAAAACTGAGACAGAAGAGTAAACAGGAAAATAAAATGTAAAGTACAGAGCCGCTTACTCTCAAGGCTAAGAAGACGCCGATCATAACGCCGATCACTGTCACCATTTCCAGAAATATTCCTAACTTTATATCTACGAGGTTTTGTTTTATATACCTAGCAGCGCCGGTCGTTCCTGTGGCGGTTACAGCTACCATGCTTGTAGCTATGGCTGAGTGTATGGGAAGTCCTATGTATATTGAGAGCGCTGGAACTATTATCACCCCTCCTCCTATACCTAGTAACGCACCTAGAAATCCAGCAAATACACCAACTAATAACGTCAATAAATACAGAACGGTATCCAACAAACGAGTTTGCGGTTATCCGTTATTTAAGTTAAACTTTCCTCTCTACTCTATTTTTGGCTTTACCTATTAACTCCCTCGTTAGCTTAATTAATTCATCGAGTTCTTCGATCGAATTTCCTTCGGCTTTAAATTTAATCTGAGGCATAGTATTAGAGGCCCTTACTAACACCCAGCCTTTTCTAGAGAAAGCTTTTACACCATCAATTCTAGATATTTTGAAGCCTAGCTTTTCAAAATCGGAGGCAACCTCATCTACTATCTTAAACTTCTCATCATCAGGTACATCAATTACGAAAACGGGAGAATTAGGAAGCCTAGGAACTTCGTTTACTAATTCAGAAAGTCTTACACCTTCTTCGGATAAGAGCTCTGCCATCTTCGCTGTAGCGTAAATAGCGTCATCAAGCCCGTATATATCTAGAAAGTAAAAGTGGCTACTTACCTCTCCTCCTAAGAGAGCGGATTCCTTGATTACTAAATCCATAATGTACGCGTGTCCTACTCTACTCTCCACTATTTCGCCTCCTAAAGATCTTATATATTCTTCAATAGCTTTAGAGAAGTTCACTTCCACCACTATCTTACCTTTCCTTTTCTTCAGAAAATGTTTAGCGAAGATAGCCGTTATGACGTCTCCCGGAATTACCCTTCCTAAATCGTCAACGAAAACCGCTCTATCTCCATCGCCATCATAAGCTACGCCAAAATCAAGCCTTTCACTTTTCATTACACCCTTTAGTAACGAAAGGTTTTCCTCCTTAGGTTCAGGAGGTCTGTTTGGAAATAAACCATTAGGTTCTTCGTTTATTAAACGGATTTTCGCTCCTATAGTCTTCATTACAATAGGCGCTAACTCGAAACATGCTCCATTGCCTATATCTATGGCAACTTTAATCTCCCTCTTTAAACCGACCCGATCGCTTACGTAGTTAACATATTCCTTAATGGCCTTGTCCTTAAAATAGATCGTCCTTCCAGTTCGTTCTGCAGGCTTCACTTTAGAAAAGAATATTTCTTTAAGTTTCTCCATACCCATTCCTTGCGCTATTATGTAGGCTTTATCCCTACATAATTTAAATCCGTTCCACTCGGGAGGATTATGGCTTGCCGTAATCATTACTCCTCCATCTAGATCTCTATGCGCTATTACGAAGTAAAGCAACGGAGTTGGTACCGTATCTATTCTATAAATTTCAGAGTCTGTTTTTGAAAGCGCATCATAAAAGGCTTTTTCAAGCGAATTGCTATGGACTCTTACATCTTTGCCTATAGCGAATTTAGGCCTTTCTTTACCTATAGTTAAGTAAAAAGCTTGAGCTAGCCTAAAGGCAAAATGCTCATCTATTTCCTTACCGTATACCCCCCTTATATCATAAGCATAGAATACCATGATCGTAAAGATAATAAGGCGTTCCTTTTTATATATTAAAGGTGATGTAGAATAGGGGACGCGTCTAGAGGCCGGGGTACCCTAGCCTGGTAGGGGGCAGGCCTGGAGCTGTCTGGAAAGCCTGTGGGCCTTTGGCCCTCGTGGGTTCAAATCCCACCCCCGGCGTTCATTTGAGGTGAAGAGCTTGGAGGAAACGACTAGAGAGAAGATTGTAAATATTTTGCTAAAGGCTAAAGAGCCGCTTACAGCTAGAAAAATTGCAGAGCTACTGGATCTACATTCGCCAAGGGGAGAAGAAATCGTGTACAAACATATACCGCATATAGCTAAAACGATAAAGAGGAGATTTAGGGGCAAACTGCTTCTGTACTTTTCCCCTCCTATTTGTTCTAATTGTGGATTTAAGTTTAACACGATTAAGCCTTCTAAGTGTCCCAAGTGTAAGAGCGAAAGAATTCTTCCTGCACGGTTCGTTATCTCTTCGAAATAGGTCTAGACTGAAGGCATAACCCAGATGAGCATGGCAAGTAGGTAGTTTATAGAAGATGATATTAATACGAACGGAATGGTCATATTGAAAAACTCCTTTAAGCTTACTCTTTCATCCTCTTTTTCACATAGATTTAAAGCTACGTAGAGGGCCGGAGCTCCTACCATAGTCAAATTGCTCCCTATTGTACCTGCCCAGAGTAATAACCACCAGTACGGCCATGGATCAACCATTAAGGAGAGGTCCTTGATCACGTGAAGGAAGGTTAATATGTAAGCATCATGTTCAACTATACCTACTATTGGAACTGTAAACCAATAAAGAGCGGTGGATCCAATTAAGGGATTTGAGAGAAGCGGGGTTAGTAATTCAGCAATTAACTTAATTAACCCAGCTTTATTTATCCCTCCTACAAGTATGAATAAAGCGATATAGAAGATGACGGCCTTCCAGTCTAAGGCCGTTAAAATTTCTTCAAAAGATGGTTTTTGAATCCACTTCCCTAAAATTTCAACCGTTGCTACGAGTAATACAGCTCCAGCAAACGCAATCAAGCCGAGCTTAACTCCTAAGAATTGCCTGAATGACATCGTCACGATTGTAGCGATGAAGAAAAATGTTACGATCGTAGCTAACCTTCTGTCTTCAATTAAAGCCCCCTCATCAGAAAGGAGCGTTGAAAAATCTGGTAAATTTTCATTTTGCTGTACTTTGAATTCTCTTTTAAATCTCAGGTAGTAGAAAGCTAGAATAGTGAGGATGAACGATGCGGTAAGGATAGGGAAAGATGACGGCTTGTTGAATTGCCATATAAATTCTAGAAATTCTATTCCAGTTACGCTATGGAGCATCTGTGGAGGTAGGTCTCCTAAAAGCAGGGCTGTCCCCATAAAATTAGCACATAAAGCTGAGAATAAGATGAAAGGGGTTACTCTTACTTTCATCGGTTTTAACATTGGCACTATTATAGAGGCCATCATTAATACGACTATTACGTTATCCAAAAAAACGGATAAGAAACCGGCAAGGAGGCCTAAAAGGGAGATTAAGAGCGCGGTTCTTCTTTTAGAAAGAGAAAAGATTTTAACAGCTAATAGCTTTGGAATTCCGGATTTATTAAAGTAAGTAGCGATTATCCATATTCCTATAAGTAAGGCGATAATGTTCCAATCGACAGCAAAAAAGGCCTCGGTCTCGCTTAAGATGCCTGTTAAGATCATTACGATAGCTCCGAAAATAGCGATGACCGATCGATCAATAATGCCAACTATGATTAAGAATATCGTAGCTAAGAAGATTATAGTGGCTAAAATTAGTTCCAAAGTTTATCACATCACTTTCACTTAGAAACGTATTTTTATTTTTTAGTTTTCCATGCCTTTGGATACGTGCCCGGTTTCATTATAACTCTCTTTAAATTGAAGGCTATTCCTTTTATTGAATCCTCTATCTCTTCAGCTGATTTTACGGCTTCTGCAATTGCGACCACTTCAGCTTTTTGTGTATATATTATCGTTAAATCTCCTCTCTTTATAGTAGGATCTATCCTTGCAACTCCAGGGACAGCGAGATACGCGCCATGACAAATAGCATCCACTGCTGAGTCTTTCGCGACCACAGCTTTCATGCCAATTAGTCCAGCTTCGATAGGCCATACCACCTTCCTCAATAGTTCCTCTTCTCCCTTTTCTTTATATAATTTCGTTGCATAAGCCAGTTCGTGCAACCTTACGATTCCGTTTTCCTCTCTTAAGTCACAAACCCTAGTTCTCCTAAGCTCTACCATTGTAGCTCCTACTCCTAAAACCTCTCCCATGTCGTATATCAGCTTCCTCACATACGTACCTGCTTGACAAAGTACTCTTAATAGAACGAGGTTTCCCTTTCTTTCAACAACTTCTAGCTCGTATATATGTCTGATTCTTCTCTGTCTCTTTACGGAGGATCTTAAAGGAGGACGTTGATAAATTGGGCCCCTAAATTCGTTGATTACTCCATTAAGATGTTCGTCTGGTACGGGACTATGTAGCCGCATAATCGCGTAGTACTCCTTAGGCCCGAGTAAGAAGACTCCTAGTAATTTCGTAGCTTCTCCAGTAGCTATAGGAAGTAAGCCTGTAGCAGGAGGATCCAGCGTTCCGCTATGGCCTGCCTTTTTAACGCCTAATATCCTCTTAACCCAAGCTACTACCTGATGACTAGTTTGTCCTGCCGGTTTATCTAAAGGAATTAATCCATAATCCAGCAAAACGTCTATTGGTCTTTTATCTGGGTAGTATCCATATTCCCCTTCTGACTCCTCTCCTATTACCTTTAATCTGGAAATTATCTTATCTCTAAGGTCCGAGCTCAAGGTTCATTCCCATACCCCTGTACGAATACTTCTATTATTTTAGCCGTTATCTCCGGTTGAAGTTTTTCCGTATCTATTACTAGATGAAAGACCTTCATGTCCTCTCCAAAATCGTAGCCATATAACTCTTTGTATAACTGTTTGTTCTCTTTATCCCTAACCTCGATGATTTCTAAAGCTTTCTCATAAGAAATATTGTCCCTTATGCTCATCCTTCTCGCTCTCACTTCTTTAGATGCCTTTAACCATACCTTAATCCCAAAGTTAGTAAGCCATGGAAGAGAATAGCTTGTTATAACGTATCCGCCTTTTTTCACCAATTCGCACAACCTCTTATCTACTTCTAAGTCGTATGTATGGTTTCTGATCCTTTCCCTTAAGAACCGCTGACCTTCTTCGCTATCCCACCAATCTTCTCCTGTCACACGATATCCTCTTTCTTCAGCAAGCTCCTTTAGTAGGTCACCTCCCGATACGTACTTTAGGCCTAGCCACTTTTCTAACATCCTCGCTACCGTCGTTTTTCCTACGGCTGGAGGTCCTGAGATTATAATGCTCAACAATTCTACCACCTTAGGGCGATGTGCCCATTAACTTGCTTATGATGAGGTTTGACGATATAGATGTAAGTATATACCAGCTTATAAAGTCTAAACCGAATAGCCCGTCAACAGGAGCTATCGTCTTAACGAACCATAAATTAAACTGAAAGGGAGATAGTGCTACTATCTTTCCTCCAAATATGGAGTTTATTGCTATGAATAGTATTATAAATGGGATGAAGAAGTACAGAGACGCCTTCATCCTTTCGTTATTCACTTTCATCATCATCTCTCTCATTTGTTTTTCCTTCTTCTTTAACTTCTCTATTTTTTCTAGATTACCGGATTTTAATGCTTCCCTAAACTCGCGTTGAAATGCGTTGTATGCTGTTTGAACCTCTCTTGCATATTCTAAATTCACTTTCTTTTTAATTACGAAATTTGAGATTAAGTTTAACATTACCGCTATTAAAAGGATGAGTAGTGTTGAAATGGGTATTTGAGTAACATCCAAAGCCATCATCCTATTCCACACGCCTCTTTAAGTTTTTATCGTCTTCCGAGAATCCCTCCAAGCTTTGGCATTAACGTTTCTACGTGTTCTCTTAGTAGCATTTGGTAGTAGTTAATAGTAATATCTATCATGAGCAATAAGCCTATGCCTGATCCGTAAACCCCTAATAAGTCGGAAAGAGAAGCAATTAAGCCTATAATTATTCCTCCGAGGAGCGTTACAGTAGGTATATACTTAGCTAACACGAACTGTATTGATGACTTCGTCGATCTAAATCCAGGAAGATGAACCTTTGCGTCCAAAAGGCTCTTAGCCGCTTTCTCCGCTGACATTCCTCCTAACTCGACCCAAAGCTTAGCGAAGATAACGCTGAAGAACACCATAAAGGCTACGTACGTAAAGATTCTTATGGGATCTTGTATAGCTACCGGTATAGGACCTGGAGGAGATATATAATATAAGAGACCTGATACCGGTCTTTTGTGTTGATCGAAAGTACCCAACCAAGATAGATATGGACTTTGCGGAAGCCAGCTGGATAGTAGAAGAGTGAAGAACTGGATATCCGCTATAAGAGCCCCAACCAATATTACGGGAATGTTGGAGACATACAGCAGTTTTATAGGATAAACGCCGGTGAAGCCTCTAAACCTGGTGGAGGATATCGGAAGCTCAATCCTAACCCCCTCTAGATAAACTATAAAGAAGATGAAAGCTAGGGTGCTTATGAGTCCCATTAAAGCGGGAATATGAGGACCTCTAAATAAAATTCCTGAAAAATCCCCAGATATGGTAGAGTTAATGAGAAAGGGGACAAAGCCATAATACCCCTCCGGTATTACCAGAGGACTAAACATGTCTAACATAAATCTTAATGCCACACCCGCTAATATGAATAGGCTTATTCCGCTTCCTATTCCCCATCCTTTTTGAACCATTTGATCTAACATGAAGACGGCCATGCTAGCGGCTATTAACTCTAAGATTACTATGGTTGCTACATTAGGCGGGAGCCTTACTCCAATAGCGCCGCTAAGCGTGTACGCTGTTGCCTCGGCTACTATAAATATAAACGTAAATACCTTTGTAAAGGCGGAAAAGAAGCTTCTATCCTCCGGCTTTGAGAAGTCTAACCTAATTATATCTGAACCTACTAATAGCTGAGAAATTAGACCGGCCGTTACAATGGGCCCTATTCCAAGCTCCATTAAAGTACCTTGTTTAGCGGCGAATATTATCCTATAAAAGGCGAGATAATCAGCTCCTAGCCTAGGCACTCCATAAAGAGGTATCTCAGCCATAATAAGGTAAAGGATTAAGGCCAGTGCCGTCCATATTATCCGCTCAGTAAACGATGGTTTCCTTTTAGGCCTAGGTACTTCAGGAAGTACCGAAGAAATGGCTTTAATTACTTCCCTTAAGCTCATTTCTCTACTAATAGCTGTACCTTACCACCCGCTTTTTCTACTTTTTCCTTAGCCTTCTTAGTTGCCCTATCGACTATCACGTAATACGCTCCCTTTACTTCTCCCGCACCTAATAATTTACCTATCCCCATTGATTTAAGGTCCAGAACACGGAGTCCTTCTTTAACTTTTTTCGTCTTTAACTTTTCAGATAATTCATCTAAATCTGAAACGTTTATCCACTTTCCGATTTCGATGGATGTAGGGGGTTTAAAGCCATGTTTGCCGAAGTAGTCCGGAGCATACTTGACCGTCCAGCTCCACTTATGTTTATGTAATCCGGCCTTTCCTCTTCCTCCTTTGTCTCCGTGCTTCCTATGTTGTCCTACTCTACCGTAGCCAACAGTTCTAGTCCCTCTCTTCTTTCTAATCTTCCTCTTCCTAGTGGCCATCTATATCACCTTTATCAAATCATCCTTTCTACTATCTCTAAAAGTTCGGGGTTTTCCCCTAAAACACCTCCTTCTTTGTAACTTTTCTTAACGGTTCCCGGAAAGCCCTTTCTAGGAGGGTTTAAAGCGAAATAGGGTTTAATGCCCTTCAATTTATTAAGCTTCACCTCTCCCTTAATTAGCTTATCAGCTAAATCCTCAAAGCTTGAAAAGCCTAACTCCTTTAGATATTCTTCATCTAATGGTCTCCATCCAGTTCTTCTTCCTCTTTCCTTCAATAGCTTAATAACAATATCTTTAGAAGCCTTACACCATGCAATCCAATCCTTAGCTCTTTCCAACATACCTCTAGTTACGGGATTATCGGGAACTAGGGTCGCACTATATCTCCTCTTTAAATTCAACCTAATTAATGTATCCTTAACTCGTGTAGGAACATTAACCGTTCCCTTTATCCTTACAACAAGCAATAAAGCCATTTTAGACACCTTTACACTTGAAATCGTTGTACCGTAGATAGTTTAAACATCTTTAAGAAAGCGTCATATACGGCTTGAGTTATCGATGTTATGGTACTCGTAGAACCAAACGTCTTAGTCCACGCATCCTTTACGCCAGCTAACGCTAGAAGGTTCTTAACGGTTTCTCCGGCAACTAAACCTAATCCTCTAGGACCAGGAATTAAGATTACCCTAACGCTTCCAGATTTCCCTTCTAACTTATAAGGGAGAGAATGTGGTTGACCGCATCTACATTCCCAGCTACCACATCCTAACTGAATTGGTATTATGTTTAACATAGCACTTCTCGTTGCCTTTTCTATAGCTATCCTTGTTTGACGAGCTTTGCCATGACCTACGCCAAACCATCCCGACTCCTCTCCTACGGCTACAACTGCACTAAATCTCGTCATTTCTCCAGCATCAGTTTGTTTTTGAACTATCCTTATGCCAACTAAATAGGTTTTAAGGTTGGGTAAAAGGGTTTTAACGATCTCTGGCTCTTTAATCTTCCAACCATTCTCGAAAATCTCCGCTAGGGAAGTTATCTTACCTTCCGCTACCATCTTTCCTAAGCGAGTTTTAGGTACCCACTCAGTCTCCATAGTCATGTCTTAGCCACCTTCTCCTAGTATTTTAACTTTAAACTTTTCAACTAATGAAGGGAGTTCTTCTATATTTTTATCCCATAAAGCAGAAAATCTTCTCTTAGCTAATTCCGGATCTTTCTTCTTTAAATCGTTAAAGTAATTCACTATATGCTTGCCCTTTAGCCTATCTTCGTCTGGTAGTACTTCCTCATCAAATGGAACATGAACACCCGCTTCTATAACGCCTTTTACTACGGCTGCTACTCTAGACCTTGACGTAAAGCCTTTGACGCCCGTATAAAGTATAGCTTCGCTTATTCCCGCCTCTTTGGCCCTCTTTCCTAAGAGCAGGCCCACTAAGTACGCTGCAGGTAGGTTTTTCCTACTAAATTTCCATCCCATTTTCAAGAGCTGCCTAGTATTAGCATGTACTAGTACTTTATCTCCTCCTATCTCTGGCTTTATTATCTGAGCGTTGATGTTCTTATTGGAAACGAAAACGTAAAGAAGAGGTTTTCTAGATAAGATAGCCTTCTTCCTTCTCCTATAATTCGTTTTTCCCTCTCTCCTCCTTCTCCACGCTATTCTCAAGATATCATCTCCTCTCCATTTCGGCTATAATCTCCTTCAACCTTCTAACCGTCTTTATCTCTCCTCCCTTTACCTTCTTGTATACTTGCTTAAAGATTTCGTTGCTTATTCTCCTTCTAGCCTTTAGGGCTTTAAGATATCTCCTTAAAGCTCTAACCTGTCTAACCCATCTCTCCTTCTTTCCCATTCTCGCTCCCTTGCTTCCCTTCTTAGATCCCGGTCCCCTTCTTTTCCTTTTCATCTTCCTTCTTCCGCTCGATATTCCTCTTTTAGGAACAGCCCAGATCGCTCCCTCCTTTATAAGCCTTTTAATATCCTCCCTAGTTACAGCGTCCACTACATCTTGGATCCTTTCAGGATCTATTCTAACTCTATTTACTCCAACCTTTAGAATGCTAGCTGCTATCCTCCTCTTATTAACTATGCTCATTTTACTTCACACCTCTAGGATTTAAAACCTTAATTCCTAACTCCTTTGCTTTCTCCAGTATCTCCTTTCTCTTCTTAGCTCCTACTGTATGAGCTATTCTGATGGCTTCAACTTCAGGGTTTATCCCCTCCAATTCTTTAGGATTATGGATTAGTACTTCCTTATAGCCAGAGGGATGGAGACCTCTTACCTTCTTGGGTCCTCTATATCCAACTTTAACCCTTTTTGGCCATCCCTTAACCTCCATTCGCATTTTACTATCAATTCCCCTTGGTCTCCTCCAATTTGGTTTAACCCTCTTATACCTCCAGCTTTCCTGCCTTACGAATTCGGGCCTTCTCTTAGCTATTTCCTTCCTTAATTCTAGCAATCTCTTTATTTCCTCACTTATCTCCTTATTTTCCTTTTTCATAGATATACACCCCATCCAAGAAAACCCGTTGATCCTTGTTCTTTATTCTGGTAGATTGCTCGATATTAGCCGCAGTTTGAGATACTTCCTCCAAGCACGGGCCTTCCACTATTACATCATCTCCTTCAACCCTAACCTTTGTAAGATCGCCTACTATCTTTGCCTTTCTAGGTTCCTTCTCTCCATAGAAGTTCTCGATATAAACCATTTTCCCCTTTACTCTTACATTTATAGGAAAGTGAGAGTAAACTATTTTGAGTTTGTACACAAAGCCTCGTTGAACGCCCTTAAAGAGGTTTAGTATATGTTTTTTGGCTGCATTGAGAATTGCGTAATCGCTTCTCTTTCTACCAATAGGGCGTATTATTACCTTATTGTCCTCCACTTTTATATCCACTCTTATCCGGTTAAAGTCTTTCTTGCATCCCCCCTTTGGTCCTCTAACGTATACTACTCCCTCCTTTACCTCAGCTGACACTCCTTGTGGGATTTCAAGGATTACAGGTTTTATTTCCTTTTTCAAAATAAACCACCTAGTAAACGTATCCTAATAAGCGTCCCCCTATTCCTCTCTTTATGGCCTCGTAATGGCTCATTACACCCTGATTTGTCGAAACAATTAAAATTCCTACTCCTACTGCTGGAAGGTACTTACTTTCCCACTTACTAAATTCGTTTTTCTTTACGGGAAATCTCGGCGATATGACGCCACATTTGTTTATTCTACCGAGTAGTTGTACTCTAAGCTTTCCCGCAATTCCATCATCTATATACTCAAACTCTCCAATGTACTTATGTCTCTGCATTACTTTAAGAACCTCCATAGCGAGCTTTGAAGCGGGTACTATAAGGCATTCCTTCTTATTCCTCATTTCGTTATTTTGAATTGTTGCGAATAAATTAGCAAGGACGTTTTGAGCGGGCAATACTCATCACCTCTATTCGTATTTCCTAAAGCCGAGCTTTTGGGCGACTTCCCTAAAACAATGCCTACATAACATTAATCCATACTTTTGGATAATAGGGCCGTATTGTCCGCATCTCTTACAGGCCCTAGCTCCCTTACCGTACCATCTTGGTTTTCCACTTCTAAGCTTAACCAAGCCTACTTCACCTCTACCCCTAACACATTCCTAAAGAAATTTATTGCTTCCTCCTTAGTTACGAGGTGGTTTTTACCCACTTTTGATCTAGCCCTTTTCCTTCTAGCAACTCTATACCCAGGTCTTTCCAGTTGTACACAGACATCCATACCAAATATCCCTATTTCAGGATCGTATTTCATACCTGGTATATCGATATGTTCCTTAATGCCGAAGGATACGTTTCCTCTTTCATCAAACGAACTCGCCTTTAATGTACTACCCTTAGCTTGAAGGAGGAGCTTTAGTATTTCGAGTGCCTTCTTTTTCCTTAAGGTAGTAACAACAGCTATTGGTTCACCTCTGTAAATTCCAAATCCTCTAATCGTTTTCTTAGCTTTCCTTTGAGAAGGCTTTTGACCAGTTATCATTTCAAGAAGTTTTGCAGCTTTTTCTAGCCTCTCTCCAGATTTCCCTACAGCTATATTTATTACTACCTTTCCAATCCTAACCTCTCTCATTGGGTTTTCTTGTACCGCCTCCATATAAAATCAGCCCTCCACAGGTATTGTTATAACCGGTTTTTCAACACCTACAGGCATTACTACTTCCTTTGGAAGAATTACCTCCTCGCCATTAAATGAAACCTTTACCGAAGGCTTTGTGGTAAATGTACCCTTCATTATCTCTAAAGCTCGACCTATTTTACCTATTCTAGCTCCCCTTATAACTAATACTAAAACGCCTCTTTCCAGTTTTATCACGTCAATTATCCTTTGTGACGGAACTTCGATCAATAGAGAATCTCCTGGAGAATATTCTTTTCCGTTGTCAATTAAGAAACTTCTGCCGTCATGAGTACCGAGTTGTATCTTGCCTCCTTTTACCATAACCTTGGTCTTAATAAGACATAATTTGAGATTTTTCTCTTCCTTAGGTATTTTCACAGGATAGATCAATTTACCTTTATAGGGCAACATACGATAGACGAGATCTGCAGCTGGTAATTCAACAATGTCCATTAAGCCTATTGGGAACTTATGATTACGCCTTACCTTTCCATCTATTACTAACTTGCCGTCCTTTATCACCCGTAAAGCTTCTCTCCTAGTGTATACCAGTTTTAAAACATCTCTCAACAGTGTTATAGGATCATAGCTGTATTCCTTAGGATGAGGTCCTGGGGATACGTCAGTTACAAATACTTCTCTTTTTCTTGGGATTACGTAAAACGTCGGAGCTGTTTCCCTTTTCCTTCTGTAGTTCTTTCCCATTCTTGCCATTTTACCTTCCCTCCAGCTTTTCCTTCCTCTTCTTATCGTTTAGATTTAAGGAAACAACGATCAGGTTAGATGCGTGTATTTTAACGGGTACGCTGTCTCCTCTCACTTTCTCCCTAGTTAAGCCCTCTATAGTAACTCTTCCTTCCTCTGGAAAAACCTTTAAAACCTTACCTTGTACTCCTTTGTAATCCCCCCTTACTACTTTAACGGTATCTCCAGGTCTCACTCTTACACTTCTCCTTCCGTATTTTTCTCTTAACTCCTTTGATAAGTGTGCCGAAACAAACTTAGATTTAATATGATGTGGAGCTTGTAATTGCGCTCTTCTTACCGTCCTAGGTTTGTAGGGAACAATCCTCATACCTACTCACCTAAATTATCATAGTTGCAATGCTTGCAATTCTCGGCCAACGCTCCGCCGCCTCGGCCGCTACAGGTCCTCTTATATCGGTTCCTTTGAGATCACCCTCAGGAGTTATTAGAACTGCTGCATTATCCTCGAAGGAGACTCTTACGCCGCTAACTCTTCTAATTGGATACTTTTGTCTTATTAAGACCGCAGGAAACACCTGTTTCCTTAACTGAGGAGGTCCTTTTTTAACCACGACTATTATTTGATCTCCTACGGAAGCGGCGGGAAGCCTCCGCAATCTACCCTTATACCTCGCTACCTGTATAACTTTCAAAGTCTTAGCTCCTGTATTATCTGCACAGTTTATTACAGCGCTTACGGGAATCGCTCTAGTTATATAAGGCTTATACTCCTCGACACCCTTAGCAGAAACGGCTCTGGAAGACATGGTCACTCACCCTTCTTTCCCAACACTACGAAGCTTACGCTTTTAGCCAGAGGACGACATTCGCCAATTATTACCTTAGTCCCAACTTCAACATCTATGCATGGAGGAAGATACGCGTGTATTTTACTCCTTCTCTTTTCATATCTCATATACTTCTTTATGTAGTGGTAGTATTCTCTTTCGACTACTACCATTTTCTTAGCTCTATTACTGACTACCTTTCCCTCTAGCAACTTACCTCTAACTGAGAGATGTCCATGCCACGGACATCTCTCATCATCACAAGCTCTCTTAGGAGGCTCTATTCCTTCTATACCAATGTTTTTCACGGATCTTTCACCACCCTATCCCACGGTCTCAACATTACCGTACTACCATGGACTTTGTATTTTCCGTTTACAAGGAAGATCGTTCCTCTTTTAGGAACCTTTAACCTCCTACCCTTTCCGTCACGAATCCAGAACATATTTTTGGTTTCATATACTATCTCTCCTCTTATCCCTTTGTAGGGTTCGGATAATACTTCAACTTTGTCGCCTATCCAGATGCTCATAACTTAACACCTCTTTCCCTTAAAACCGTCAGAATTCTAGCAATATTTCTCCTGACAACTTTAACTTTTCCTGATTCCTTTCCTATTATCCCTCTTGCTGAAAGCGTGTTCAATCTCAGTAGCTCCCTTCTTAACTCGATGAGTTGTTCTATTAATTCCTTTGTATCTTTCTTCCTAAGCTCTTTAGCCTTTAGAACTGGCACCTTCTTTCACCTCCTTAAGCTCCTCTTTAAGCTTAAATTCCTCCGGTATAGCATCTTTATACGCTATTCTCACCTTTATACCGTACATTCCCATCTTTAATAGGACATGTTTAACGGCCTCCTTCACAGCTATTTCCCTAATATGCCCGCTTTTAGGAACAATGCCTTCCCTGAACTTTTCAAAATGGGCACGTTCACTTCTTATCTTACCTGATACAACTATTTCACATCCTAATGCACCGGCTCGCATTACGGAGTTTAAAGCGGACATTGCCGCCCTTCTGAAGGGAACGCCTCTTTGTACGGCATTTGCTATTCTTTGAGCAACTATTCTTGGATTTAGCTCGGGATTCGTAACTTCGATGACATTAACGGTTAAGTTATGAAGTTTAAATTTTTTAGATAAGATCTCCGTTAAATCACGAATTCCCGTTCCCTTTCTCCCTATTATTAAACCTGGTTTTAAAGCGTAAATATTTATCCTAGGTCCTGTGAGTAGTTTATCGATCTCAATTCCAGCAAATCCAGCATCAGCTAATCTTTCCTCTAAGAATTCTTCTATCTCAGCATACATAGATAGTCTGTTTAACACGGCTTTTACATACGACATGAAAGCCTCACCTCTCTTCTCCTATTACCTCTATATGTACTAAAACTTTAAAATTGGGAGTGGATCTTCCAAATGCTCTAGGAAAATATTTCTTTATTTTACGTCCAGGATACGCTGC
>CALBHZ010000021.1 GCA_937892815.1 uncultured archaeon
GTAGAACTTCACGCCTTCTTCAAGGCTCTTAGGGCCTAATCCAGCTACGACTTTTAAGTAGTTTTCTTCTAAATCAGCTAACCCTCTTCCTTGGTAGATTCTCTCCGGACTATAGACTAAGTAGAAGTCCTTCTCTCCTTGAAGACCCGATACAGCCTCCATAATTGGTAAAGCGATATACCTAGTAGTACCTGGGGGTACGCTACTCTCTATCGATACTAGGTCTCCTCTCTTAATGCCTTTGGAGAGCTCCTTTATCGCGTTTTTGAAGTTAGTGAAGTCTGGATCTTTCCCCTTTAAGGGAATAGGTATCGAGACGAGCTTTACTCTGGAGAATTTGGACGCCTCTTCACCGCTCGATGTTAAGATCAATTTTCCCTCTTTATAGGCCTTTATTAAAACTCGGTCTACCTTCGGCTCGTCCCAATATAATTCCCTTTCCCTTTTTATGGATTCTAACTTAGATCTATCTTTATCTACGCCATACACGAAGAAGCCATTTCTTAGCAGCGATGCAGCTATTATTGAGCCTACCCTTCCTAATCCGAAGACAGCTACGGTTTTAGATCTATCCATCATCTACCCTATAGATAGCTTTTAGGAGAATTTAAACTACATGTTAATCTCTTTTAGGTTTTAGAAGAGAGGCCCTCTCCACTAATATCGAAGTAATAGGATCGTAATCTGAGGAGACGGATTCGAGCTCCTTCCTCTCGATTTCAAACATCTCTAAAATCTCCTTACTATCTGCGATGGGATGGAACGGGTTTAATTTAAATTCCTTCTTCAAAATAACCTCTGCCTTCTCTACGTCCTTTTTTAATCCAAAGACAATTAGGATGGATTTTAAGCCCTTGTATCCGCATCGCTCTATTGCCAGATTTATTTGATCCGTTAACGCAAAACGCATTAAAAGATCAATTTCAGGTTTTTCAGCCATAAGCTCATCGTTTTTCATAGCTTCCCAAGTTTGAAAAGCTATAAGTCTAATATGATCTAGGGACGCTACACAAGATGGATCTACGATCTGTACTATGGCGTTTGTCTTCTTTCTAATCTCATTAAGCTCGTCAAGGATATTTGGATGAGGCTCTACCAAATACGCTCTTACGTGTACTTCAGCACCTCCGTGAGCTGCTGGTAGAAGAATTACTTCGTCTTCATTCTTAATTGTCGTATCAAGCTTATTTAAAACACCAATTTCAATACCATTAACTAAGACTATGATATTTGGGTTCTCGGGATATAGTTCACGATTTTTCCCTCTGAACTTCTCAATTAAATCTCTAACTTTAATTTCTCCTTCGATCTTAATATCTACCTCCCTACCTACTCCCTTCGCTAAACTACCTAGCAACTTCACCTTTACCATATCCGTTCACCATGAAAAATACGCTTCATTAACTTGATGTTGTCTTAAGCTCTTTCGCCCTCTTCATCATCTTTATCCTATGGGTAATGTAGCCAGCGAGCTCGTTTCTCAATTGCTTAGATGTAATTATAGCTATTTTATCGAGCTCCTTCTTATTATGCTCGAAGCTATCAGTAAACCTCTCTGGATACTTCTCCAGCAACATTTCAGCGATTCTCCTTATCCGGTTCAAGGTATCACCAACTTCTTTATCTCCCTTTATAAACCCCCTTTAAAGCCTTTTCTTATCGCTTTAAAAAGCTTCTCGCAACTTTAAAGATGTTCTCAACAACTACGTTAATATCTTCCTTCATTAAGTTCGATAAAGCGTAGTAAACGCTTACTATTAACGTTGGATTCGCCTCCACCTTAAGCGGTTGGTAGTAAACGGGGGAATCCGTTTCTAAAAGTAGCCTATCTCGATGGTAGGCTTCCAGAACTTTTCTCGAACTCTTTGAATATATAATAGATGGGCCTATTGAAACATAATATCCTCTAGATAGGACTTCATTTAGCTCAGAAGTAGAGCCTGAAAACCAATGGAAGAGAACGGACTTCAAGCTATAGCTTGAGATTTCACTCAAGACCTCCTTTACACTTCCCCTAGTATGTAGAACTACGGGAAGATCGTACCTCTCAGCTATCGCTAACTGATCTCTCAAGGCCTTTAACTGAATATCTAATGGTATTCCATATCTCCTATCTAGGCCTATTTCCCCTAACCCATCTACTTTCTTGACGCTTCCCATCCTCTTTAAGAATTCATTAGGTTCATACCTATCTGCTCTCGAGGGATGAACGCCTATGAAAATCTTCGATGGTATAGATTTAGAAACGCTTACTATCTCATTTATTTCACTAAGCTCAATTGCATTTATCCATACCTCTATATCCGCTCTTCTTATGTTCTCTAAATATGTTTTTACGTTATCTACGTGAGCGTGTGCATCTATAAAGGTAGGTTTACGGCTTTTTCTGCTCAATTTAGCTTTCCTCTAGGTTTTAAGGAAGAGAGCGTTACATTTTAATACTTTTACTTCTTATAAAAATGAGAGGGAAAAACATGTCAGAACCTGAATTTGGAGCTGCTCCGATTTATAGAATTTTGAAGAAAGGAGGAGCTGAAAGAGTTGGTGATGATGCCGTCGAGGAACTAAGAAAGTCCTTGGAGGAGATAGGAATTAAGATAGCTCAACAAGCAGTTGAGCTCGCTATGCATGCGGGAAGGAAAACCGTTAAAGCGAGCGATGTAAGGTTAGCGGTTAAGACCTTCCTCGAATCTTAACCGAAAGGCTTTTAAAGTCTAAACGGAGTTTTTAAAAACGCTCCGGCGACGGCTCCGGTAGAGCTACAAGAGCGCCGAATATAGCCCGGTCAAGTATATCGGCCTCTCGAGCCGAAGACCCGGGTTCAAATCCCGGCCGGAGCACTACTTTTTCATTTACCAATAATCGAATTGAGGAGGTGATTTAGCAACGCTTTATTATATCCCCTAGTAGCTGTCTCTTATACACATCTCCGAGC
>CALBHZ010000022.1 GCA_937892815.1 uncultured archaeon
ATACGAGATGTAGAGAGGTCTCGTGGGCTCGGAGATGTGTATAAGAGACAGGCATAATCGATATAGCGAGAGCCTTCTTCATATCACATAGTTTAGAAATCTGTATTTTAAATATATCGTTGTAGATATATTGCTTACACCTACACATACCTCTACACCTCGTCCTTCGCGGTTCAGCGCGTTCCGACGGCTCCTCGAAGTTCTGCGAGCTATACGTGGAGATGAGCTAAAAAGAGGCTTAGAGGAGCTGCGGGAGGGCTTTCGGAAAAGGTCTCAAGCGTTAAGTTGAAAAGCCTCCTCATCTTCCCTACGATTAGCTTAGAGAGCTTTGGCCTTTTACCGTACTTAACCTCGAACCCTAGGGCTTCCCTTCCCAGATCCACGACGATGTCCACCTCGCTTCCGTTCCTCCAGTACCCTACGTCGTACAGCCTAGCTAAGTGGGACGCAGCTACGGATTCGGCTAAGACGGGATCTTGAGGTCTAGAGGTTAAGCACCATCTAGAGAGGACGTAGTACAGGAAGGGATCGGTAACGTGCACCTTCTTCTCCTTTCTAAAGACGAAGCTGCCCGAGCTTGGATCGTAGAAGTGCAGGACCTTAACTATGTACAGCTTTTCCAGTAGATCTACGTACTGGAAAACGGTTCGATGAGAGCCTACGTCTAGCTCCTTCGCTAAGCTGTGCCAGCTCAAGGTGGAGGGGGCTTTCTCGATTACGGCCTTAACTACCCTCTTTACGAGGGGCTCGCTCTTGCCTAGCTTAGCTATATCTCCTATGATCCAAGATAGGTAAGCTCTCGTAACTTCTTCTGAAATCCTTCCATCTTCTAGATAAGATCTAACGGATAAGGGAAAGCCTCCGCATTTAAGGTAGTCCACAATTGATTTTTCATATTATCAATTTTCGTAGAATGCTACGTTGTACTTTGAGGAAAATCGCATTTCAATACTCTCTATCGAGCTTGACCTAGCACCTACTCGAAATCGGCTCTTTCTCAAGCAAGCCAAAATTATCCCTCTAAGCTTAAGCCGATTGATCAGTTAGGTGGTTAACGAGGCTATTGTTCTGCTCTAATCTTAACTGAAATGAGTTGCAAAGCTTAGAGTTTTTCAATGAAATCCTTCAACGATAGCCTCACTAGTTCCTTAACTACATCGAAGTCCTTATCTTCTGAGATGGACAGCTTAACTCCTCTCAATAAGGCTGAGGCGCAATGTGTGGAATCTCTCGGGCTAAGCCGATATCCCTCCATTAACCGCTGAGCTTCGATAATTACCTCCGAGCTAACGCTTATTAACCTTAAATTTGGGAAGGCTAGGAGCTTTCTACCTATCTCGACCGAATCGGCATATCCCATGACCTTGTACACTACCCAAACTACTTCATCCCAAGTTAACGTAGACGTGTAAGCCTCAAGCTCTCCCGTAGCTATTTTCCTAAGAACTTCCTCGGCTCTCTTAGCCTTCGGTATCCCCTCATATATGACCGGGAATAGGAAGATGTTAGAGTCTATGTAAACCGGCTCTTTCAAGCCTCTCCTCCTCGAGCAACCGCTTTACATCCACTTCCCGCTTCAGCTTCTTAGAATAGGTCGCTCTGTAGTAGCTGACGTAATCCTCTACGGGAGGCGTGGCTCTCCTTATGACGATCTCGTCTCCTCTGAGCTCCACAATTACTTCAACTCCTTCCCTGAGGCCGAGCTTATCCCTAATTTCCTTAGGAATAACGACCTGTCCCTTAGGCCCTATAGTTCTCCTGTTTTTCATACCACAAGTTATATGTACATCTCGTATTTATAACATATATGCTCGAACTATTCAGGCAAGCTACACGAAAACCGTTCCTAACATAGCACATAGAGATCTTCAAGTACATGTCGATTAAGCGGCTACAGGATACTCCACACGCATTCTGCAACTTTCAATTAACGAGCTTGAAGCCGAGGTTCAGCAATGTCCGCCCCAACGGGTTTACGGCCATCTAGCTCGTCTTCAGATCTCCATCACCTCTCCAAGCTTTACATCGGGCTTTACGCATCCCGTAAGCTATTCAAGGTAGAAGTTGCTGAAACGTCCTGCATCAGAGCGGGAGTTTAGTTCTCGCATCACGTAATAACGCGAGCTTTTATAAGAATATTGATATTAAGAAAATCAATATGCTTATAAAGAATTGATACTGTGAAAATCAATATGCTTGAAGAACAGAACCCTTGGTGGAGAGGGAGGGAGTGCATCGAGGAAGACGAGGATTACAGGAAATGGTCTTCGGCTAAGCTGAAATGGATACCGAGCCTCTTCTACGAGATAAAGCTCGAGCCCTTCTCCTTAAACTTCGTATTCGGCCCTAGGCAGGTCGGAAAGTCTACCTTGATCAAGTTGCTGATAAAGAAGCTGCTGGACGATGGCGTAGAGCCTAAGGCCGTCTTCTACTACCGTTGCGATGAGCTCTCGGACTATAAGGAGCTAGGAGAGGTCATAGATGAATACTTGAAGTTTAGGAGAGGAGTTAGGACCTCCTACATATTCCTAGACGAGGCTACTATGCCTCGTGAATGGTATAGAGCGATAAAGCTTAGGATAGATATGGGCTTATTTAGAGGGGATGTCCTAACTTTAACCGGCTCCCTCTCGATGTACGTTAAGAGGGAGGTGGAGACCTTTCCAGGTAGGAGGGGGAAAGGCGGAGATTACGTAATGTACCCTTTAAGCTTCAGGGAGTTCTTAAAGGTGAGAAGCCCGGATATCTTCAAAGCGATCAAGCCTCTAGACCTAGGATCCATAACTTTAGATAGGCTTTCGAGGCCTTGGAGGAGAGAGGTACAGGAGGCATTTGAGGACTACCTCAAATGCGGAGGCTTTCCCTTATCCGTTAGATCTTATCTAGAAGATGGAAGGATTTCGGAAGAGGTAACGAAAGCTTACCTATCTTGGATCATGGGAGATATAGCTAAGCTAGGCAAGAGCGAGCCCCTCGTAAA
>CALBHZ010000023.1 GCA_937892815.1 uncultured archaeon
AAACAGCCAGGGCTAATAGCCAGTATGTTATCTGAACTAAGCGGATCTATGAGGGGCTTTAGCTCGTCTAATACCAGCTTAGTGGTAAAGCCTATTCCTCCTAAAAACCTCTCACATATTTCACGTTCTAGCTCTTCGATTCTGTATGTCCGATTTGTTAGGTTTACCTTTAGAATCCTCCCTGCATATCCATAAATCGTGCTCAATTCCTATAGCCCTAGTTCACCGCTTATTTCCTGCAAAGCCCTTAATCCTATATCTACGAACTCTTCTAAGCTCAATCCCAGCTTTTCACAAGCTAATATTTTATCCCTCCTTACGTTCCTCGCGAAGTCCTTCTGTTTAAACTTCTTAATCACGCTCTTTACTTTAACTTCAGATAACTTCTTATTCGGCATAACTAAGGCCGTAGCTATTATCAACCCAGAGAGTTGATCGCTAGCTATGAGAGCGTTCGATAACTTGCTGTCACATTTAAAACCCGTCATTTCATTATGAGCCCTTATAGCGTCTAAGGCTTCAGAGGGCAACTTATCCTTCAACATCTCAGCCGACATAAGCCCATGTTTACTGAATTCATTTATCGTCTTCTCGTAATCTACATCATGCAGGAGACCTACTAATCCCCATAGCTCTTCGTCTTCTCCTAACTTTTTAGCTAAGCCCTTCATAATAGCTTCAACCGACAACATATGTTTAACGAGCTTTTCATTGGAAACGTTTTCCTGAACGAGCTTTAACGCCTCATCCCTGCTAATTAATGTCCTACTCATTAGAAAAGTTCTAGGAGAAAGGGCTTTTAAGCGTTTCCGAAATCTTTAACCATTACTACGGCATCGTCTCCATCTTGATAGTAGCTTCTTATTATCCCTTGCTCCTTAAATCCATAGGCCTTGTATAGCCTCTTCGCTACTTCATTCGATTTGGAGACCTCTAGATAAACCCTAGTTATGCCCTTACTCACAAAACGATTGAGAAGATGCTGGAGAAGGGCCTTGCCTATTCCCTTCCCTCTATATTTCGGATCTACCGCTAAATTCACTATATGGCCTATAGCTTTACCGTATAGATCCTTTTGAACTTCCGCTATTATGTAGCCCACCACATCATCGTTAATTGTAGCTATCAAGAATTCATCCGGGCTTTTTAAATAATACCATACAAAAGACGGCTTATTCCAAGGATGTCTGAACGACGCACGCTCGATCCTTAGAACCTCCCCTAGATGTGATAGATCGAAGTTCTTTATGGTTATCCTAAAGCCTTTCATCTCGATAGATCTATTAGATTTAGCGTATGGAAGCTTAAAGGTCTTAAGCTTCGCTCAAGACTCTTCCCTTAACAAGCCTATCGCTTATCACATTAGTGATTTCCACCTTGATTAAGCGCCCGATTAAAGAATTCCTCCGCTTTATCAATACGACTGGTCCGTGTTTAATGGGATAGGCGACTAATAGCGATTTATCTTTATGGTAAGGAGAAGCTACTATCGCCCTTAACCTCTTGCCTACAAGCGCTCTCTTACTCCTTACGTTAATTTCCCTAGCTTTACTTACGATCCTCATACTAAGCTCGGATTTAACAGCTGGAGGAGCCGTTTTAAAAGAGGAAAAGGCGCTCATAGGCAAACTTCTAAATCTATAGACGGTTACCTTCTCCGCTCCAACTTCGTACACCTTTTCCATGACTTCAACGGTATCTTCGACTGTCTCATAACTTTGTCCCGGAAGGCCATGTATGAAGTAAACGTAGGGGCGAAGGCCGTTTTCCCTTAGCAATTTAACGGCCCTTATAACCTCAGAGGGAGATGAAGGTCTGCCGATAAGCCTAGCGTGTTCTTCGGAGCCCGTCTCGCACCCTACGTGTACCGTTGCTCCCTTGAAGTACTTACCTAAAAGCTTAGCAGCCTTTTCGGTTACTAAACAAGCCTTAACGTTTTCTACGCTGATAAAAGCCTTCCCTCTCTCGATATCGGGAAATTCCGTTACTCTAGTAAATAGCTCCTCTAGAACATCGTAATTCGGCTCAGGCTCCCTTGGATTAGTTAGGGGCTTGGGATCGACTAAGAGATCTCGTCCGTAGTCTAATATATCCGATCCACTTAACACGATCCTTTTACATCCCTCCCTCAGTAAACCCTCGACTTCCTTCACGATCTTCTCAACTGAACGACTTCTAGGAGGACCAAAGATACTTGGCACCGAACAAAATCCACAACCAGGAGGAATCCCCTGAGGACAGTTGTACCTATCCTCTAAATCACCAGATCTACAGTTGTCACAGTTGCTGCATTTCTTACCGTTAGGAAGCTTTAACCTCGTCCTGAAGAAATTACTGCACCCTCTTACTACCTCTACGTAAACTCTTCTAGCCCAATAGAAGGGATAGCTTTTGACGACGTTGGTGAGAGGTTCGTAGCTATCGTAAATCTTTCGAGGCATGAGAGGCCTAAGGGAGTTAATCTTTACTTTGCCGCCTTCTAAGTAAGCTAATCCGCGTATCTTATCTAATGAATTGAAGCCGCTATCTATAAGCTCGGACAGAGTTTCCTCTCCTTCTCCAATTATACATATCCTAAACTTTGCCTTAATTAGGGGATCGATGGGATTACACGCGATAGGGCCTCCAGCTATACCGACCTTATTGAACTTATTCCATTTTTCTGCAATTTTCTTCGATATAGGTAGATCGGAAGTCATAGCGCTAACTAAAAGGATATCGTATTTCCCGATCTCCACCTTACCGATCTCCTCGTAAGGAATTAAATTTACATCTATCCCCTTTTTGTGAAGTACGCCGGCTATCGAACGAGGACCTGCTCCTATTACGTCTAGCGTTGCCTTTCTCCCCTCTTCGTGCGCTCCTAATACGTCTACTAGTAGGGCTTTCAAATTTAGAGTTTTAACGTGCTAAATGGTATTTAAAGAAGACTAAAGTGCCTTAAGGAGAGCTTATTAACCACTTCTTTGAGACGTGTAGGTATGATCGTTCAAAAGAGAACCATCGCTTTAGCGTCGTTGTTCGCGACGTTATACGCGGTCGGCACGATAGCCTTATCCCCCATATCTTACGGCTTGGTGCAGGTTAGATTAACCGATTCCCTGATAGCCTTAGCCTTCATACCTAATATAGGAATGGGGGTTGTTTTAGGAGTTACCTTAGGAAATGTAGTGGCGAACGTTTTTTCTCCATATGGCTTGCCTGACATAGTATTGGGGACGATAGCCAACTTAATTTCATCCTATACTATCTATGCATTGGGAAAGAGAGGTGGGTGGAAGTTCTTAATCTTAGGATGCGTTATCGCTTCCGTAGAAATAGCAGGTATAATAGGGATAGGGCTCCTGTACCTCATATATCACGTCGCAACGCTAGAAATAGCGTTTAGCTTCGTATTAATAGGGGAGATGATATCGATCCTGTTCGTTGGTAGCGTTCTAACTAAGGCTATTATGATGATTATCGCAAGGAGCTAACGATAACCTTAATAT
>CALBHZ010000024.1 GCA_937892815.1 uncultured archaeon
GGGAGGCCTTTCAAGGCTTTTTCTAACGAAAAAGGCTTATGCGATTGTTTTAAGTGGACTTTTTTACCTTTTAACTTTAACTGTCTTTGGAGTTCCTTCGCTAAGAACCTATATTGTTCCCAATCGGCTAAGGCGTATTTGGCCATTTCCGGCTTTAAGGTGAACAGAAACTCACGTCTATCCTTATACTCTTTTACTTGACATTGAACGTATAAATCGTAGATTTCCAGCTTTCCCATTACTGCTTTCTTAGTTGCCTCCTCATCATAATCCTTAGAACAGACTACTTTTATGTAAGAAGGGGTTACTACGACCTCTTTTACCGCTTGTTCGGCGATCCACTTTCTAGCGTAGTAGACATACGTTAACAAGTTCTCTCCTAATATCCTGAACCTTTCGTCATACGGATCTACCTTAGCGAGTTCTTCGAGGGTGTAAATGCCGTTATCCATTAGCATCTTGACGGTTAGAGGGCCGATTCCAGGTAGCTCCTTTATCGTCATGGTCTTATTTAGCTGGCTCAATCCAAGATTTAGAAACGACCTTAAACCGTTTAGAACACCGAAGTCATGAATAGTTTACCTTGATGTCAAGAGTTAAATCGAAAGATATGCTTTGTATCCATCTATATCGAACTCCTTCCAATCTACACTTTCAATTGGCTCTTCGAGAATTTCCACTTCTCTGACCCTAACTAAGAACTTCAGCTTACTCGATCTATCCTTCAACCACCTCAAGGCGTTCCCTTTAAACCCGGCTACGTAAGCCTTCGGTAAGATCTCGGTTGGGTTATATCCCCTTTCTTTCCTTAAGTGTTGAAGCCTTCTAGCCACATCTCTTAAAAGCCCCTCAGCTATTAACTCCTCATTCCTAACTACGTAAAGACACACGATGTAGCCTAATTCGGCTGAGACGGAGAAGCCCTCCTTAGGTACGTACTCCACATTAATGGCTTCTCTATCTAACCGATACTCTCCAATTTTTATTTTAGATTTTCCTAACCACATACCTTCAAGCTTCCAAGGATCTTCTCTACTTATAGCTTGTAAGACCTCAGGAGTTCTGGCTTTAAACTCTCTTCCTATATAAGATACGTTAGGAGTTATCTTGAGCTCTATCGGAAGCTCTCTCTTCTCCTCTTTAAACTCTACTTCATTTACATTGATCACCTCCTTTAACAGCTCTTTAAGCTCATCCCTAAGCTTGATTGGTGAGTAGACGATGGCTTTAGATAACGGCCATCTTCTTTTTATCTTAGCTTTCATTCTAGCCGAATTAGCCAGCGATACCAGCTTCCAGAAGGCTTCGAATTCCTCCTCTATCTCCTTATACCTTTCCTCGGGCTTAGGATACTCCATTAGAACTAAGGAGGAGGGAGAGGATGCAAAGGACGCGTTGTAGAGATAGTCCGTTACGTAAGGAGAAATAGGGTGTAAAAGGGCGTCAACGGTAAGGAGGGCCTTACCTAAGGTCCAATAAATGGAAAACCTCCTAGGAAGGGATTCCGGAGAGTCTTCCCAAAGCTCTCCCCTTATTAAGGGTATGTACTTCTGACTTAAGATCTCTATAATGAAGTATTCAAGGGTTTTCGCCATTTCATTAAACCTTCTAGCCTCGTAAGCCTTTCTAACCTTCTCTACCGTACGAGATAGAAGGGATAAAAGCCATTTATCTTGAATCTTTAAATTGTCCGGCTTAAGGTCTTCTCTCCACTTAAATCCATCGTATTCACTATTTTGCTTATAAAATAAGTGAAGGTTTACTAAGGTATTGAGAACTTGAAAGGGTCTTCCTATCATTTCATCTGGATCGAAGTTGATCGGATCTATGGGGCTTGCCTTCCATACTAGGTAGTACCTTATTAGATCTACAGGATGCTTCGTAAATATGTCTAGAGCTTCGATAACGTTTCCCTTACTTTTGCTCATCTTTTCTCCGTGCTTATCTAAGACATGTCCCGTAAATAGGAAGGATTTGTAAGGAGCCCTCCCGCTTAATATTACTCCCTCCATTAGTAGGGTGTAGGCCCACCCCCTAGTTTGATCGATGCCTTCGGTTAAAAATGGAACGGGTACGTATTCCTTATACTCCTCATCTGTTAG
>CALBHZ010000025.1 GCA_937892815.1 uncultured archaeon
ATAACTTACGCATTAAGCAAAATTTTAGCCGGTACGGTAAGGCCTTACTTAAAGCCTATTAGCTTGCCTCCGGTAACGCCTCCATCTCCGCCTACAATTCCTAAGTTCTATAGGATTGAAAGGTATGTTAGCGATTATGTAGTAATCACGGATGAAGTAACTACCGAAATAACACCGATTTTGTTAGTTGAAATTATAGACAGCTTAGGTATTGCAGATGAAGTAACTATTACATTAGCTAAACCGGTATCGATTGAAGATGCATTAACTATAACAGATGAAGTAGTTGCTTCGTTAGGACTATCTGCATTTAACGAGGATGCATTGAGTATTGCGGATGAGGTTGTAATTTCGCTTGGCATACCCGCCTTAGCTAGCGATACGTTAGGTATTGCAGATGAAGTTACTTTAAGCTTAGGATTATCACGATTAGCTAGCGATGAGGTAAGTATAGTTGATGAGACATTGGTAGTAATAGGCCATTCAGTACTGGCAAGTGATGAAGTAAGTATTAGCGATGAAGTAACGATATCTGTAGGTTATGGAGAAGCTCCAAGTGATAGTATAGCAATAAGCGATGAAGTAACGACTGAGATAACTCCAAGGGCTGTTAGCGGTAATGTCTACGTGAACAGTACGGTCGTTGGAAACTTTACAGACCTGTACGTAGGGGCTACTGGAGATGTCTACGTGAATAGTACGGATGTCGGAGACTTCAATATAACAAGCGAAACTGGATATGTATACGTTAATGGAACGCAAGTAGGTACGTACAGCTTGGTATAGGGTACATATAGTGCAAAAAATCTTAAATAGTTCTTTTATCTACTTCATCAACAATGAGCATCAATATAGATAGAAGGTTATTTATTAAAGCGATAACTACTAGACCGCTTGATAAGATAGATTTCATGGCATTATGGGGTCATCATCTGGCACATGCATTTAATGTTACAAACATTGGCACTATGGATGAATTTGCAGACAAGGGAATACTTGCATGCTATACGGCATGTGGTGGTGTAACTACTGGCGGAGCATACCTGAGGATTAGAGATCGACTGCCGTACTGGATAGAGGGTGTTTACTCGGTTTACTGGACTGAAATAGCCGCAGGACGTTCTACTAGTGATCACGGATTATGGAAAACCGTTAATGGAAGTGCTACACAGCTCGGAACAGAGGCGGTAGATCTTGAAGAAGAAGATATAAATGGTATTTTCTTATCAGCTGTAGGAACGACAATAAAGTCTGGGCGGGTTCCTTGGGGTGCCGTTATGCCTCACTATAACTACTCTCAGGATATATCATATACAGGGACGCCTATTACGGTAACTGATAGTGATATAGCCTCCGGAGCTGCCGGTATTGCCGATGCACTTAGGAGATATGGAAACTTCCCGTCTGGTAGAAGCTACTGGTGTTGCACATGGGTTCATCCCCTTACTATCGTTATTAGAGACGAGCTTGGTGGCTCTCCCTATCCCCCTGCTCCTAAGCCCTTAGCATACTTCGAAGTACCGATTACCGAAAAGGAGCTTCCAGAGGTAGATGATGAAGGTTATGTTAACATCACTACTAAGTTCTACACCATTGAAGATCTGCCTAAGAAGATTAAGGTAATTGAGAAGCCAGTTCGCAACAAGATACTTGAGAGGAAAATAGAGATACTGAAGAGGAAGGGGTGGACTATGGAAGAAATTAGGGAGTTCCTTCCCGAAGCGTTCCCGGTTGAGAAGATAAATCCATTAGCCGTTACATGGTCGGCATTGATCCCGTGCGATAAGTCGGGCAAGCCCAAAAACAGCACCGCTATAGTTAGGGTATTTCCCTCTTCGCCCGAATACTGCTATCCCATTGAGAAGCGAATTCAGGCTATAAGTGAAATGCGTGGAGTTAGAAAGCTCAGCAGAGAAGAAGCCATTAGAACAGCTTTAAAGATGGACGATAAGCTTCATATTCACGATTTAGTACCGTGTACTAAGCATGAGCTGGGCGGCAAGTGCTATAAGGAATACGTCGAGTGGAGGGTTGGAAGCGTAGGTGAAAAACCGGAATTTGCCGAAACGAAGATGCGTATGGAATACGTAAAAGGCTACAAGGGATGGTAGAATGATAACATTAAACTTAAATAATACTGAGAGGTGAGTTAATAACATGCCACTAGGAGATGGTTTAAAATTAAGAGGAGAGCTCTTCATAGAGCTTAGAGATAAAAGAACCGGTGCTTTAAAAAAGAGAATTCACGAGAAAAACGCCGTACTAGTTATCGGTGCTTCGAAGGCATTAGATGTCTTTACTGTAGGAGGGACCTATAATAAGGACCAATATGTTTACCTGTACGATAGCAATAAAGCATTAATCAAAAGCTTAACTGGAACTTGGGGAACTAAGACCGATACAGGTAGTAGTGTTTATAATGAATTAGAGGCAAAAGATGAGAGCAATGATAGTTATACTGTAGCATACTTGGGATTGTCTGATCAGGATACCGATCCCGGCTATGAGAATAATAACTTTGCTTACAAGCCGAGCGAAGCAATTACAAAAGGAGCTAGCGATACATTAACCATAAGGTGGAGAATTACGGTAAGCTATTCATCTCCACCATCATAAACATAATAACTTAATCGAAATACCGAACTTTCCCCTTATTTTTTTGGCTAAAATTTAAATAGCTGTTATTTTAAATTACCTATGATGAATTCGGACGTCCAGATTAAGCTAATACTTGCCGTAAGCCTCTGCTTCATGTACGCTGTGGTTTTCTTAACGCAAAAATTAGACCTGGCTTCAGTATCGGCATTGATGACCGGCTTTACCAACGCATTAGTCGGCATCTTTACTTATAACTACACGAAAAGGAGATACGAGCAGGTTAGAAAGAGAGGTTGAGCAACTATGAGGAGCGAGGAGGAGATAAGAAAAATGGTAAATAACTTATGGGAAAGATATGAAAATGCCGTAGAGTGCGGAGCTGTATTCTCTTCATGTGAAATACTCGCACAAATACATATACTAAAATGGGTTCTGGGTGAGGAGTAAAATGGGTAAGGTAGTGTTTTTGTTTGAAAAGGATAAGAAGCCAAGAAGGAAAGGTAAGCCCGGACAAATTCACGCTTCCGAAATAGCCAATATAATTAAGCGAAAGTTCAACATTACGTGGTGGAAGTTTTGGTACAATTGGAGAATTTACATAGCTGATGAATGGTATTATCCGATAGGCATAAAGGCCTTAGACCTAATAAAGCCGACATCCCAATACAAATATCGAGAAGAAATATTCGATTGTGATGACTTTTCGTTTCTAAAGAAGGGTTACGAAGAGGAATATGGGAATAGCGTAAATATGAATTTAGCATTCGGAATTATATGGGTATATAGCCCCACGAAGTTCTACGGTCATGCGTTAAACTTCTTTATCGATCCCGAATATAGGTTTTGGTTCTACGAGCCTCAAAATGATAGTTTCTTTGAGAAAGTAAGGGATAATTGGGAACTGATGTTGGCGGTGGTGTAAAGGTTTGAAGATAGATAAGGAGAGGGCGAAGCGATTTCTCAAGGAGTACTATAAGCTCTGCATAAAGCACGGCTTCATTATCTCGGCATGCGGTTGCTGTGATAGCCCTTGGCTTTTTAACGCCTTCGAGCCTGAATTCGCCGAGGAAGATGAATTTTGCTTTGTGCAAATGCATATAGAGCATCTAATGCGTGAAGCCGGTTTCACGCCCGAAGAAATAAAAAGCTTCATTCAGGAACTAAAGGAGGTGTAGTTATGCCGTTTTGCGTTAGGTGTTATTCTTATCTGAAAGATGAAAAGGGAATATTTTACAACTGTCTCTT
>CALBHZ010000026.1 GCA_937892815.1 uncultured archaeon
CTATAACTATCATTCTCATTACGTGTACCTCATTTACTATGTTAGAGTGGAGAGCGAGCGCTATTATTAAGGCGGAATCTAGAGCTTCTTGATTTAAATCATGAGGGGGTTCCTCGTCTGCTTCTACTAAACAGCTGCTTTTCTCGCCCGCTATGTACTCTATATGTATTCCCTTTTCAGCTTCAAATTTAGCCGCTGGATCTATTTCTCCCAATTCGCTTTCAGCTACCCTAAGCATTCTATAGAATTTCCTTTCCCTTTCTTCCTCAGGTTTCCTAGTTGGACATTTACAAAATAGCTTCTCCTTCGTATTAAGCTGTCTATGAAGCTCTATTCCTACCTTTAGACCTATTGCGTATGGATCGAAGGACATCATACCGGCCTCCTATCTACCATCTCTCCCCTTAAATTCTGAACCATTAACTTCGCAAGCCTCTCTCCTTTAAATCCCTGCCCTAAGAGCCACATCGCTTTAACTAGAGCGGTTTCTGCGAGCATGCTTCCAAGTGGGGTTACGCCTATCTTTAGAAGCTCTCTTCCTGTCTCATAAACTGTCATCCTTACGCTCCCCCATATACATTGAGAGGTCATGCCTATGAAAATCCCTTTATCTACAGCTTCTTTGAGATACGGTATCATCTCAGTCGATACATGTCCTAAACCCGTTCCTTCAAGTATTATAGCCTCATATCCTTTGTCAACTAGATAACTTATAATCTCCGGGTTCTGATTAGGGAAGAACTTCAAGAGATAGGCCTTATTCGAAAATTTCGGTATCACTTTAAACTCTCCGTTCGTCTTTGGAATTTCTCTTCTTACTACTACCTTTCCATTTTGAACGATTATAGGCGGTTCTTCGTCTATGGATTTAAAGGCGTCTCTTCTACTCGTGTGATTTTTTCTAACTCTAACTCCTCGATGTAACGCTATAATATTATCATCTAAGCCTAAATGCATTGATACAAAAACCCCCGAAATATCTTTGTGGCTCGCGACTTTAACGGCTGAAATTAAATTCGTAGCCGCATCGCTAGAGGGTCTATCAGAGGATCTCTGCGCGCCAACCAATACCACCGGACCTGGTGGATTTTCTAAGGCGAAGGAGAGAGCTGATGCGGTATAGTGCATGGTATCGGTTCCATGAGCAATGACGATGCCGTTAAAGCCAGATTCGAAAGCTCTATAAACCGCTTTAGCTATTTCTTCCCAATGTCTAACCGTCATGTTCTCGCTGTAAACGTTAAACAAGCTCTCTACAGATAATGACGCGATCTCCCTCAGCTCTGGCACTAACGTGTAAAGATCTTCAACCGACATAGCTGGCGAGACTCCTCCAGTTCTATAGTCAACTCTGCTAGCTATCGTTCCACCAGTGCCAATTAACTTAACTTTAGGAAGGCCCTTGACCTCCCTTACCGTTTCCCTCCTCCTTTCTATGACTTTAGCCTTTTCAACTATAGTTATCGACCTTATTTCATCTACTTTAATTCCAATGTTATACCCATTT
>CALBHZ010000027.1 GCA_937892815.1 uncultured archaeon
ACGCTTTGTACTCTATAAGCCTCCTTTACTTCAGGTATGGAACGAAGTTCATTTAAAACCTCTACCTCTCCTCCCTTATCCACATTTAATATTATAAAAGCTGATGGCATTTCTCCATACTTGTAGTATCTTCTTTGAGCGTAATAGCGTATAAGCTTTTCGTTTTTACTATAATGGTTATAATGAGATATTGTGATAATTGACTTAGACCTAGCTTAATGTCTTACTTACCCATACGTTTTTCAATAAGCGTTTAAAAAGAAGCCTATTTTAACACTTACTTGTTAACATTACCATGTTAACAACTCTTAAATAGCCAGCGATTTAAACATACTAATGATAATAAGGGTAGGCTTATGCGAAAAGGCCTAAATTTAGAGATCGTTAAGATGAAGGACCCTTTTGATCCATCAAGTACCGTCGATGCCGTAATTAATTCCCTGATTTTCGGTCCTAAAAAACCTCCTAAGAGGGGGAAGGTTAAAGACGTTTACGATCTAGGAGATTACCTCATAATATACTATACGGATAGGATTTCGGCCTTTGATGTGGTTTTTAAAGACCCCATTCCCTATAAGGGAATATATCTACATAAGCTTTCTACGTTTTGGTTTAAGGAGAGCTCCCGTATATTTCCAAATCACCTAGTTGAAGAGTTAGATGTGAGGAGCATGAAGGTAGTTAAGGCTAAAAGGATAGATTTAGAGTGGATAGTTAGAGGTTATCTCTACGGTTCTGCTTGGCGTGCTTACGCTAAAGGAGTTAGAACAATATCGGGCGTTAAGATTCCCAGCGGATTGCAGATGGCTGAGAAGCTTCCTGAACCTATCCTAACTCCTACCACTAAGAGCGAAGTAGGACACGATGTAGAGATATCTAAAGAGGAAGCGCTAGCTAAAGGATTGGTAAGTAGGAGTGAGTGGAATGAGCTTGAAGAGGCTAGCTTTAAGCTTTATGAATTTTACAGCAAGAGGGCAAAAGATGTAGGCGTCATACTAGCCGATATTAAGCTGGAATTCGGGAGGTACAAAGGGGATTTAATACAAATAGATGAGCCTCCAACACATGATACCGCTAGAATTTGGTCCTTGAAACATTACGAACCTGGCAAACCACAGGAATCGTACTGTTTAGATAAGGAGTTCTTTAGAGCGTTTTTAAAGAAGATAGGCTACGTCGGTGAAGGAGAACCTCCAAGGCTTCCGTGGCCTCTCATCGAACAGGTCGCGTTACGCGTTAAAGGAGCTTATGAGGTCTTAACCGGTAAGATTTCAGTCCAAGATCTAAGGCTTAAGAGCGTAGATGAAGTTTTAGCTAAAGTTCAAGGTGATGTGAATGGATAGCTTTAAGGAGAACTGTGGAGTTGTTGCAGTAGTAAGTTTTAAGGGAGAAAACGTAGTTCCTTACGTATATTGGGGATTAGTAGCTTTAAATCATAGAGGTCAGCAATCCTACGGGATTTTATCCTACAGCGGAGATTTCAAGATCCATAAAGGCTTAGGGCTAATTTCATATATGAGTATAGAGGAGCTTTCAGCTCTCTCTAAGGAGCTAACTGGAAGCACGAGTATCGGGCATGTCAGGTACGCTACCTCGGGAAAGCTTTACAAATCCCAATTGCTCGTAGATGCTCAACCCCACTTAATCATGAACGATAGGATAAAGCTCGCTGTAGCGTACAATGGAAACCTCGTAAACATCTCTGCTTTAAGAAGAAAGCTCTCTTCAAAGGGCGTTAACTTTACAGGTACCTCCGATGCCGAAGTTCTCGCTTACGAAATACTTGAGGCTTATGAGGCTTCCGGAGATATAGTCGAAGGCGTTAAACGGGTAATGGAAGAAGTCGATGGAGCTTACTCGGTTGTGGGGATGATGGAAGGAGGCAAGATTTTCGCTTTTAGAGATCCTAAAGGCATCCGTCCTCTCGCGTTAGGTTATAACGATAGCGTTCTAATGATAGCTTCCGAAAGCGTCGCTTTGGACATCAATAGGATTCCATTTACGAGCTTCGTAAACCCTGGAGAGCTAGTTGTAGCGGATAAATCCGGAATAAGCCGATATAGGCTAGTTGATAGCTCAAGCGAGCAGCTTTGCGCCTTTGAATATGCGTACTTCTCTAGACCCGACTCTAAGCTTTTAGGAGAGAAGTACGTTTATCAGGTGAGACGAGAGCTAGGTCGTAAACTAGCTAATAGGTATTCCGACGTAGTATCTAGGATAGACGTCGTAGTCCCGGTGCCTCAAACGGCAGTTGACGCCGCTTACGGGTTTCATGAAGCATCTGGAAAGCCGATCGAGCCCGCTATAATTAGGAATAGGTACATTAGCCAAAGGGCGTTTATAATGGCGTCAAGCGATAGAGAGCTGATAATATCTAGGAAGTACAATATGTTATTAGATAGAGTGAGGGGATTACGCGTAGCTCTCATAGATGATAGCATCGTAAGAGGAGATACCTTAAGACATATCGTTGAAAGCTTGAGGCGTGCAGGAGCTAAGGAGGTTCACGTCTTCTCCACCTTTCCCAAGATCATAAGCCCTTGCTTTTACGGTATAGATATGGCTACCTTTCATGAGCTCATAGGCTTTAATAGAAGCGAAGATGAGATAGCCTCTTTACTTGGAGCAGATACCGTTAATTATCAAACCATAGAGGATTTCTGCTGCGCCGTTGGCAGCAGGGACCTCTGTTTAGGTTGCGTAACTATGAAGTATCCAACTCCTCACGCTCAAAGAATCGCTGAAAAGGGATATTTAGAGGTGTCTAAAGGACGCGTTTTCTATGGAAGGCTTATTGAGAGTATGGGTGGATGAAGATGCCAGGGATCGTATGTATATATCCCTTCGGTCTGGGAAGGGAGAACTGGAAAATAGCGCGTTTCGTTTATTACGGCTTACTAGCGCTTCAACATAGAGGAAGCGAATCGTGCTCTATAATTACCTTCGATAAGGAGTTTAACGTGATCTCAAAGAAAGGATCCGTAGATGAAGCTTTTAATGAGGAAATCCTGAAAACCCTCTCTGGCTTCATAGGAGCGGGGTTAGTTTCTCCTAAGGAAAACGACTTACCGATCACCGTTTCTTCCCCTAAGCGATTAATCCTAATCTACGACGGTAAGCCAAACCTCGATAAGAACAGGATAGAGGCATGGCGAGCTTTTGCTGAAATATTGTCAGATGAAATATATAGAACGAAAGATTCCTTGGAAGCAGCCACTAAGGTATTACAAGAAGTAGATGGAGGGTATTCCTTCGTAGCGCTAACTGAAGATCAGGAGGTAATAATAGCTAGAGATAAGTATGGCGTGAAGCCTCTAGAGATAGGATCTTTAGGCTTCGATTTAGGAGCGGTAGTATCAGAGACATCGGCTTTAGATGTACTAGGCATGGATCACGTATCGACGGTAAAGCCAGGAGAGGTGATAAAGTTCGACCCCTACAGCATAGAAAGACGTCAAGTTGAACGGAGAGCAAATCACCGATATTGTAGCTTTGAATACGTTTACCTAGCTCGTCCGGATTCGGCGGTTAATGGAATATCTATCTATCAAGTAAGGGAGAAGATAGGGGAGGTTCTAGCTAAAGAGAGATCGATAGAAGCAGACATCGTAATCGGGGTTCCTGAAACCGCTATTCCGTTCGCAATAGGTTACTCTAAAGCTTCCGGAGTTAAAATGAGCTTAGGGTTTATAACTACTGGACGCAGAGTTCGAACGGCACTTAAACCGTCATTTTTCGAAAGGCTCGTAGGGGTACAGTTAAAGCTCAACCCCATTAAGGAGGTAGTAGATGGGAAGGACGTTGTACTAATAGACGATAGCGTGGTGAGAGGGACAACGCTTAGAAATACCGTTTGGAATTTGAAGAAGAAGGGAGCACGTAAAGTTCACGTGCTTATAGGAAGTCCTCCTCTATGCTCTCCATGCCCTTATGGCGAGGAAATACCTCCACCTGATGAGTTAGTAGCACGTTCTCTATCTGAGAAGGAGATAGCCGAGGTTGTAGGAGCGGATACCTTCCATTTCCTTACGCTGGAAGGGCTCACTAAAGCGATAGGCCTTCCTTCTAACGCGTTGTGTTTATCTTGTTGGATGAGAGGTGAAAGGACGTGAAGGTTTTAGGTGTAGGAGGAGGTTCTAGAGAACATGCGATAGCAAAGGCTGTAGCTAGAAGCTCATATAGTCCTAAGATATACTGGATTAGCGAGCTTAGAAATCCTGGAATTTACAAATTGGTGAAGAAAAGCGGAGGAGAATACCTCTTAGGGAGTATTAACGATGCTGAGTTAATTGCAAGTCAAGCCGAAAGATGGAAGGTAGATTTAGTAGTAATAGGACCTGAAGAGCCTAACTTCCATGGAGTACCCGATGAAGTTGAGGCAAGAGGAATTCCGTGTATAGGAGCTAAGAGGAGCTTATCTATTGTGGAGATGTCTAAAGCCGAGATGAGGCGTTTACAATGGATCTACAACATTCCGGGAAAGCTCCTCTTCCAAACTTATCGTTCATACTCCGAAGCTTTAGAGAATTTAAAGCGCTACTCCAACACTTTAACGTGGCTACAGAACGTCGCTTTAAAGCCAGCTAGACAAGCAGGAGGGAAAGGGGTTAAAGTTGTCGAAGATATACAAGCATACCTTCATTCGGAGAAACAGTCGTTTAAGGAGAGGCATATCATGTGGCTTGAAAACTACATGAAGACATATCGAGATATTGAGGAGAAGATACTCGTTGAGGAAAAGGTCTGGGGACCAGAATATACGCTTCAATGTTTCGTAGATGGAAAAACGGTAGTTGGCATGCCCTTAGTTCAGGACAATAAACATGCATATGACTTCGATATAGGTCCTGAAACGGGAGGTATGGGTTCTTATACGGGTTCAGGCCTGTTGCTCCCGTTTATAACTATGGAGGAATACCAGCGTAGCTTGGAAATTGTAAAATCGATGGTCGACGCAATTCAGAAAACAACCGGAGATAAGTACAGAGGCTTTATAGCGGGTCAAATGATGTTAACTGAGATCGAGGGTCCTACGCTTATAGAAATGTACTCTAGATTAGGAGATCCCGAAGGGGTTAACGTCTTAGCTCTTCTCGAAACCGATATAATCGAGATTTTTGAAGCTATGATAGACGAAAGGCTTTCAAAGGTGAAAGTAAGGTTTTCCGAGAAAGCTACGGTAGTTAAAGCCGTAGCTCCTAAAGGATATCCGGACTTTAAGAGCTTAGCTAAAAACCATCCTATAAGCGTAGATGAAGGCGTTATTGAGAAAGCTGGATGCGAGCTGTATTGGGGATCCGCTAATTTAAAGGAAAGTGGAGAGATCGTAACTGGAGGATCTAGAACTCTCGAACTGCTAGCTTTAGGAGAAAATCCTCCTGAAGCTTCCGAAAGAATAGAGAGATGTTTAGAGCAAAAGCCTATCGAATTCCTCGATGGGTGGGGCTTTTTCTATAGATCCGATATCGGTTCTAAGGAGATGATCATGAGAAGAAGAGTATTAGCTGAAAGAGTAAGGCGTTTGTACAAGTATAGGGAAGGAAGGGGTATATTGGGAAAGAGGTTAGACTGGCTACCTAAAGTAGGGAAAATCGATCCCGTTAAGACGCTTTTAGATAATTTAAGGGCGATGAGGTGAGGTATTTGTTAGAAAAGAGGATCGAGATATTGGAGGAAGCTCACTCCTTTAAGAAGGAATATGAAGAGAGGCTTCGTATGCTTGAAGAATTAAAAGCGGAAAGGCCCTTCGTTTACATTTCCGTAGGAGGAGGAGAACTGGGAGATCTCGTATTAACGGCAGCGAGGAGAATACTGGGTGGAAGGAATGGAGGAATATTAACCGTAGCAATGGATAGATATGAAGGCTTTCCGGCTCAAGATGTCGCAGATCATTACGAAGTGGTAGATATGTTAAATGGAGAAGAGTTGGAGAGATGTATAAGGAAGTACGTTGCAGATCCTAGAAATACGCCACACGCTATCTACTTAGAAATAGAAAGGGTAGATACCGTGAGGATGTTTAAGCTAGGGATTGAAAAAGGATATAACGTGGTTTCAACCCCTTATGCGCCCTTAATAGGAATGGATAGGCATTGTACGAAGCTCCTCTTCAAAAAGGTAGGAGTTCCAGCGGTTGAGTGGAGATACGCTGGAAGCGAGGAAGAGCTCAAGAAAGTAGCTAGAGACCTAGGGCTTCCGCTTATAGTAAAGCCCATAATGACGTCGAGCGGTCATGGAACTACTATAGCAAGGAGCTGGAGCGATGTAGAAAGAGCGTACAGGTACGCGGTCGAACATGCGAGAGGTAGAGGAGACGAAGTGATAGTGGAGAGGTACTTAAGCGATCTTAAGGAGAGAGGTATTGAGATAACGCAGCTCGTTCTTCGGCATTTCAATGAAGAAGGTAAAATAGTTACAACCCTTCTTCCTCCTGTAGAACATCGACGTCCAGGAGCTACTTATCACGAGAGCTGGTTGCCATATACGATACCTGAGGACGTTAAGTTGAAATGCCAAGAATATGCGAAGAGGATTGCTGAGTATATAGGGGGCTTAGGAATATATGCCGTAGAACAGTTCGTAATAGATGGTAAAGTTTACAATAGCGAATTCGCTAACAGGCCTCACGATACCGGGATGGTTACGCGCTGGGCCCTTAAAATGGATGAGGGGGCTCTGCATCTTCTAGCATCTATGGGCCTTCCAGTATCCGAGGCGGATATAGAATTTACCGTAGGAGGGAGTTACTGCGTAGCTCACGTTATATTAGCTCCTGAGGATGTTAGCGAATCAGCGCCCGTACTTAGATGGAAGGCCGGAGCGATCCGTTCTTACATTAAGAAGAAGGGATATAGAGGCGATATTTGGTATTTCGGAAAGCCTACCGCATATCCAGGTAGGAGAATGGGGTTGGCCGTAGCGTTCCACGAGGAATTAGATAAGGCAAGGCGTGTAGCTGAAGATATCGCGCATTATGCTGAAAAGTGCATCGTGTATGGCAAGTAAAATGTTAAGCTTTAAGGTAAGGGTAGAGGTATGGTTAAAGGAAGGGTTAGTAGATGCTGAAGGAAAGACCGTTGAAGAGGCTTTAAACGATCTAGGATATCGAGTTAGCTCCTCGAGAGTAGGGAAGGTATACGAGTTCGTTATTAAAGCTGGAGATGAAGAGGAAGCTAAGAGATTAGTTAATGAAATGTGTACGAGGTTGTTAGCGAATCCGGTTAAGGATAAGTTCATTTACGAGGTGAAGAAGATCGGTGTACAATAAGCTACCTTTGCCCTTTGAGCTTTACGAAGTAGATATCTTAAAGGCGTCAGAGGAGGATCTCTTAAAGATAAGCTCCGAAATGGGGTTGAATTTAAATCTAAATGAGATGAAAGCGGTTAAGGAGTTTTTCGTGAAGAGAGGAAGGAATCCAACGGATGTAGAGCTGCAAACCATTGGGCAGTTATGGTCGGAGCATTGCAGACACAAGGTGTTTAAGGGGTTAATCGTTAATGATGAGGGAAAGATCGTAGCGGATAATATGTTGAAGAACTTCATAGCAAGGGCTACTGAGGAGATAAACGCTCCTTGGGTCTTGTCCTTTCTCGAAGATAACGCTGGAATAGTAGATTTTACAGATGGGTACGCTATAGCGGTTAAGGTGGAAACGCACAACCATCCATCTGCAATAGACCCCTTTGGAGGCGCCGCTACCGGAATAGGAGGAGTTATAAGAGATGTTCTCGGAGTTTGGGCAAAGCCCATCGCTCTTATTGATGTCCTATGTTTCGGTCCTCTAGACTATCCCTACGATAAGCTACCTAAAGGAGTTAAACATCCTAGATATATAATGAGAGGGGTAGTGGCTGGGATAGGACATTACGGAAATAACTTCGGAACGCCTACTACCACGGGAGCCATATACTTCGATGAGGGATACGTGGGAAACGTCGTGGTGTATGCAGGCTGCGTAGGAATCCTTCCTAAATCCAAATATATCCGCAGAATTAAGCCCGGGGACTACATTTTAGTTATAGGAAATAAAACGGGAAGAGACGGGATACATGGGGCTACCTTCGCCTCAGCCGATTTAAGAGAGGATTCCGAAGTCTCCTCTAGACCCGCCGTTCAAATACCGGATCCAATAGAGGAGGAGAAGCTGAAAAGAGCTATTCTTAGGATTAGGGATGAAGAGCTAGGATCCGGTATAACTGATTTAGGAGGTGGGGGTTTAGCGGTCGCGGTTGTGGAAATGGCGGACAGAATTAAGGGGGGAGCAACGGTATGGCTAGACAAGCTACACCTTAGAGAGAAGATGTCTCCTTGGGAGATCTGGATTTCGGAATCTCAGGAAAGGATGTTAATGGGAGTTCCTAAGGATAACTTGGAGAAGGTCTTAAAGATAGTGAACGAGGAAGAGCTAGAATGTTCCGTAATAGGGAGGTTTGAAGATGATGATCGAGTTAGGGTATTCTTCAACGATTACCTAATTGTAGATCTAGATGTAAGCTTCTTGCTCAGCCCTCCTAAAATAGTTAGGAAAGCGAGGTGGATTCCACCGAATTACGATGAGCCTTCTTTTCCAGAACCTGAAAACTTAAACGATGAGCTCCTAAGAGTTCTCTCTTCTCCAAATATAGCGAGTAGAGAGAACATTATTAGAACCTACGATCACGAAGTTCAGGGAAATACCGCCTTAAAGCCTTTACATGGAGAACACGGAGGACCTAACGATGCCTCAATAGTAAAGCCCTTAGATAGATCGTGGAAAGGAGTCGTTATCTCCGTAGGCTTAAAACCTCAATACAGCAAGATCGATCCGTACTGGATGGCGGCCTCCTCTATAGAGGAGGCCTTGAGGAATAACATAGCGGTTGGAGGTAGGCGTATAGCTATCCTAGATAACTTTACTTGGGGAAATCCGGAAAAACCGGATAGGCTTGGACAATTAGTTGAGGCGGTTAAGGCATGTTACGATTTCTCTAAGGCCTTTAATACGCCCTTTATTTCGGGAAAGGATAGCTTATACAACGAATCTCCTCTAGGTCCCGTTCTTCCCACCTTATTAATAACGGCGATAGGGATAATACCGGATATTAGAAAAGCGGTTTCGCTAGATCTGAAATCCCCTAAAAACCCATTGTACTTACTAGGGCTTACGCGCTTAGAGCTGGGAGCATCCGAGTACTATAGGCTTAAGGGCTTCATCGGTAAATCCGTTCCCAAGGTTTACGTTAATGAATCTAGGAAGGCAATGGAGTGCGTAACTAAGGCCATAGACAGAGGTTACGTGAGGGCTTGTCACGATTTATCTGAAGGAGGATTAGGCGTTGCAATAGCGGAAATGGCCTTATCCAGCAATTACGGAGCGGTTGTAGATCTAAGTAGAGTTAGGAGGGAGGGCGTTAGCAGGAACGATTTAGTGCTCTTCTCCGAAAGCAACGGTAGATTTTTATTGGAAATTGAGAAGAAATCGGCCTCAGAGTTTGAAAAGCTTGCGAGAGATCTAGGATGTACGTATTCTAAGATAGGAGAAGTATCTTCAGATGGAAGCTTAGTTGTAAGCGGGATAAATGGAGAGATCGTAATAGATCTACCAATAAGCGAGATAAGGAGGGCTTGGAAGGAGGGGTTGAAATGGTAATACGGATATTAATACTGAGAGCTCCAGGAACTAACTGCGATGAGGAAACCGCTCGGGCTCTAAGAGAGGTTGGAGCTGAAGCTTGTATCGTACATACGAATAAGCTCCTTTCAAATGAGGTAGATCTGTTTAGTTACCACGGATTAGTTCTTCCAGGAGGCTTTTCGTACGGAGATAGAGTCAGAGCTGGAGCTATATGGGCTAGTAAATTAAAGTCGAGGTTGATGGAAAAGCTGATGGAGTACGCTCTTAACGGAAACCCGATTTTGGGCATATGTAATGGGTTCCAAGCGTTAATTGAATTGGGGGTTCTTCCATTTACGAGGAGAACCGATTTAAATCCAAAGGCGGCCTTAGCTCCAAATATCTCCTCCAAATTCGAGGCTAGATGGGTCTATTTGAAATGCCATAGCAATACATGTATATTTACGAGATATATCGATGTTAACGAAGTACCGAGGATGCCCGTGGCTCATAGCGAAGGGACTGTCTCTTATACACATCTGACGCTGCCGACGAATTAGACGGTGTAGATCTCGGTGGT
>CALBHZ010000028.1 GCA_937892815.1 uncultured archaeon
GTAGTAATGCTGTTAGCGGAGTGGCTCGTAAAGGGTTCCTACCTACGTAGGCAGAGATAGGCCTATGCAGATATTCATTACGTGAGTTGAAAATAGAGGTACCTAGCATGTATAAAGTAGTGAGATGTAAACGAGCTACTCTTCATTTAAACTTCTCGTATAGCTCTTAAGCTAAATCCCCAAAGGAACGTAGCCCTTAACCTCCTTGTACTAGCGGGAACCTTCGCTCTGTTCTATGCTGAACGTTTGCGAATGTATTCATCAGCTCTTAGGAGCTTAGCCCTCCTCGCATATATTTTAAGCATATCTTTATTAACTACGTGCACTTCGAACGGTTCCTTAATGCCTTTCTCCCATAGAGCTGCGAGCACTTCACCTGGAGCCCTTCCTGTAACTACTAGAACGTCAATATCGCTCGAGAGGACGTACCTCTCCTCAGCAACGCTACCGAATAGGTATACTTCGGCATTTCCATCGATGCCTCTCACAACATCGAGTATGACTTTTAAATACCTTGGTAAGTTCCTAAATATTTCAGCCCTGCGTTTAGCTTCCTCAACCAACAACCTCTCCGACAACCTTCATAACCTCCTCGACGACTTCCTTAAACCTTTCAACCTCCTTACGATTATAATCCCTAGCGACGTATCTAGACATTATGTATGCATCTTCAAGAGCACCTAACTCAACATTAAACCTCCGCAAAACCTCTTTAATTCCATCCTCACCTGTAACCTCATGCAGCATTTCGAGAAGCCTCCTAACGCTATGAATTCTTGGGAAGTCGATCCCTGTCTTAAGTAGGGAAGCTTTAAGGAACAGCTGTAATGACTGCTCAAGACTAAATACAGCTAGGTCGTGAAAGCCTCTATCCATCTGTATGGTGGCCGTCTCGTAAAACCTCTTAGACCTCCTTAGAAGATACTCCACCTCCTCAAGTTTAGTCATCTATATCCCTACTACATAGTAAGGAACACTAAAATATTAATGATGCGATGAAGCAATAAATATACTTCAACTCCTTAAGTTTCTAAGGAAATCATTCAAGGGGAGGACCTTCGAGTATAGGGAAGAATCAGGTAAGCGAACAAAACGTTAGGCATTTATTCTGAACGGCTAGGGTTCTTCGTTTAATCCGCTTTTTAAGTCTTGCCCCTTGCAGCTTAACGAGAGATAGAGCTTTAAAGCCATCTTGAGTCAAATACTACAAGTTACCTCCGAATTCAGTACATCGAAATTTTAAATGTGAAGGGCTTCCGATATTCATCATAAAAGCTTACCATGGTAAAAACGTGACCGATAAAAAGCACCTTATCGATATTGTATTTGATTATGGCGTTTAAGCTGTTCCTTCATAGAAACGCCCAAAGAGACGTTTTAGATATCATTTTAAAGACCTTTAACGAAATCTTCAACGTCGTTGGAGAGCCGACTTTAGGGATGGTAGAGGTCTACATCTTTGAGAGCGATAGCGGGTTTAAAAGCTCTATACTCATGGAAGCCGGAAAAGCCGGCATATCTTCTGTGGTGGATTTAGGGTTTCCGGTTATCCATCAATGTTGGACCGGAATTCCCAAGATATTCGTTTCGGTTGAAAGGCTATCTAGATACGATGAGGATCTCCAGAGGGCTATGATCGAGCATGAAGCGGGACACGCTATCCTACACGGCTCACTTGAATACTACATCGTAAATGTTCCTAATTGGTTCCGATCGAGCATAGGTAATGAGGATCTAGCTTTAAAGCTCGTTTATCTAGCTTCGATAGCCGTTAAGGATTCAGAGGTTACCGAGCTATTGGCTAAAAGGGGCTTTTTGAAAAGCCAACTTAAGCTAGGGCTTTACATGCTTAAGCCTAGTGAAGACGAGCTCGTAGCTAAGGGGTTTTTGAGAACGGATAGAAGGGCTAAGCTCGTACTTGCTTACAACATGCTTAAACCGATAGCCTTCATATCTCCTCTCAAGAAATACGGAAAGGACGTAGTGGATAAAGCGTTAACGGACTACATCATAACCCTTATGCCGGAGCTGAAGGATCACTTCGAAGCGTTAAGCAACGAATTAAAGGACCCTTCATTGAATTTCCAAGAAGACCTCTACAGAACTTTGAAAAGGCTTAAAGATCTCAATAAAACAATCCTAGAAACGTAAAAACGGTCGCCTTGCAGGAAATCCTTAAGCGAGTTCTTTTCCACGTTTAAAAATACATCGACTTCATTCCATAAAAAATAGTGCTGGAGATCTAAGATTTACGTCAAGTTTACTTCTGAGATCTCGGATAGATCTCGAAGGCTGTTCGCCTTTACCTTTCCATCGGAGATCGTGTAGAGGACGTCATCGATGAGCAAGCTCCTCTTAATTTCATATTTCGATTTAAGGTAGTACCCGCTCTTAGTTAGCTCTTGATCCTCGAGATGCGTTATCTTCCCCCTAACCCTTATTCCATCTTCAGGGGAAATGTGGAAGACGTAAGCTCCTTGGAAAACATATTCCCCGTGCATCCATGGAGGAGCTTCGCCTCCGTATTTCTCGGGAAAGACCCTCGCTTCGAGTATCGGTATAACTAGCAAGTTCCTCTTTTTATCGAATAGGAGGGCGTGATGATCTCTTAAAACGGGGGTATCCGTTCCTCTATCTCCTATCACTACCTTATCTACCTCCTTAGGCATGGTAACGTTGGATACATCGAATAGGGAGATCTTCACTCCTTGATACCATGAGAAATCTCCTTCCTCTGCGGGAACGGTCTCCTTTCCTATCCCTATGAGGTAATTTCCATCATATGGATGTAGGTAATCTGAATATCCTGGAATTTTAAGCTTACCTAAGACCTTAGGGTTTTCGGGATCGCTTAGATCTATGGTAAATAGAGGATCGACCTTCCTAAAGGTCACTAGATAGCATCTATCTCCCATGAACCTCGCGGAGTGTATCCTCTCTCCGGGTGCGAGCCCTTCAAGCTTGCCTACGATCTCTAAGCTTTCGGCATCTAGTACGTAAACGTTATTTAAGCTGGTAGCTTGGGATAAGTACCTAGCGACATGGCCGATTGTAGTAGCGATTCTAAAGTACCCCTTGTACTCGTCCATGGAGAATTGATTTAAGACTCTACCGGGCACTTCTCCGCTAGCTTCGCATTCGATCTCCATGCCGTCGACCCTTATCCTATGGATTTCGGATCTTACATCGTTAAACCAACCGTCCCACTTCGGTACGACTACGTAGATGTTGTTTAATGAAGCGTAGATACAGGTAGCGTATCCCGTAAGGATCGCCTTTCCCTCTACCTCTCCGCTAAGAGCGTTTATCGCAGCGATGATCGTGTAGCTCAACGGAGCTATCGTATCGTTTGAATAGTAGGTCTTTGTAGGAGGTATTTCCTTAACCTCTCTATCTACGGCTATCCTCGGCAAGACGAAATCCTCTCCTAGGATTTTAAATACAGGTTGAGCTGTAACGACGTAAACGTAACCCTTTATCATTCTAGAGCTAACGTAGCTTCCATCTAGATTTACTCCTTTAATTAAAACGGGGTTCTCCACATCTGATATATCGTATATCCTTACGGAGACTCCACAAGTATGCGGAGGAACGATGCCGCTTTCTAGAGGCTTTATCGGAAACCTCCCGCTCTTTATAACTACAAGCCTATCTTCATTAACGAAAAGCCCTATAGTTCTCCCTTCTCCGAGACTTATCTTCGAGCATACGCGCATATCTTCAGGAGGATAGGCCTTAACTACGTAAACTTCATTTCCAGATACCGTGTAAATGTACTCTCCATCGGTCTTCACTAGATCTGCTTCATCTACTCCTTCAACTTGAACGTTGGTTTTAGAATATTCAATAGCCGCCGCTTTAGGAGCAAGCGCTTCGCTAGGAACCGGCGTGGCAACTGGCGTACCGTATCCTCCGAAAAAGCCTCTAAAAAGCACGGCTTCGGGATATATCCAAGGTATCTGTCGTACCTTCGCTTCTTCAAGCTTCGTTTCAATGAACTGTTTAAGCTCTTCGTAATTGGAGAAGGTTTTGAGAGAGCTCGCATTAGCTTCCTGGAGAACGTGCATTGAACTTAAAGCCGTTAATCCGATCGCTAGGGCTAAGAACAAGCATAACAGCCCTCTACCCTCCATTTAAACCACCAACTATGGCTAGGAGATACGCGTTTATTATGCTACGCAATGGAACGCGTGTTCAAAAAATTAGAACGCTAAGGAGGAAGGAATTGTCGCCTTTAAAACTAAACTTTATAGATAGTTTAAATGGCTGTCGCAATTTCTAAAAATTTTGTAAATAAACGCGTTTAACGATAAAATTTTAGATATAAAGAGGTGAGGAAGAATAAATTAACTTAGTTAAACGGATTTAAAAGTTAATTTTAAAAATTAATAGATATTAGGAAGAGCGCAAATGAGTGAGGATTGGATAGACGAGGAAATAGAGAGAATAAAAATGGAAAAGCTAAGGAAAATGATGGAGAGCGCATCGAAGAGGGAGTTGGTAGTAGAGGTAAGAGCTGAGGACTTTCAAGAGAAGGTTATAGATAGATCTTACGAAGTCCCGGTAATCGTCGATTTCTGGGCTCCTTGGTGCGCGCCTTGTTTAATGCTCGGCCCTATTTTAGAGAAGCTAGCGAGAGAGTACAACGGTAAGTTCGTCTTAGCTAAGGTTAACGTAGATGAAGCTAGGGAGCTAGCGGCTAGGTACAATATCATGAGCATACCGAACATCAAAATGTTCAAAAACGGGACAATCGTGGACGAATTCATGGGAGCTATGCCCGAACCGTTGGTTAGAAGGTGGTTAGATAAGAACTTAGCGTGACGTTTCCCGATGAAAGTTTTTATCTATTAAGGAGCGATACGTGGTCGTGTACTGGATACCTACTAGAGTTATTGAAGAATGGTTAAGGGAAGATATTCCGTTTGGAGATTTAACTACTAGTGCGTTAGGAATCGCCGATAAGCCCGGCGTTGCCGAAGTTATCGTACGTGAATCCGGAGTCATATGCGGATTAGAAGAAGCTTCGAAGATATACGGAAT
>CALBHZ010000029.1 GCA_937892815.1 uncultured archaeon
TTTCAAGCAGAAGACGGCATACGAGATGTAGAGAGGTCTCGTGGGCTCGGAGATGTGTATAAGAGACAGACGTTAAGAGCTACTCATCTCCTAAAGGGCTAGAAAGCATATAATGTACCTCAAACGGCCATCTATCAAGGATGCGTTTTATAACGTTAAGTAGAGAACGTAGAAGAACGTCGGCTTATTGGGAGTTCGGCGTTAAGGCCTTCTCCTAACCGACTTAATCAACGCTATAACCATCGATAGTAGAACGATCGTCAAGGATAAGACAGCGATTAAGTAATTAGATAAGCTTACTTGCAATTCGCTTACAAGCCCCTTCAACTCCGCAATTTCACCGCTTACGCTCTCCTCTACCTCGCTTATACCCTCTTTAACCTCTTCTATATCTTTGCTAAGCTCGCTCCTCAATCCATTTACATCCTCCCTTATCCTTTCCTCAACTCCCTTTCCAGCTTCAAGTACGCATTCCTTAACCTCTCTTCCTAGGCTTTCGATCCTTTCATTAATTGAGCTTAACGTACCGTTTATAGATGAAATTCGATCGTTTACGGATCGGAATTCAGATCTTATCGTATCGAACCCAAAGCCCACCTGTAACTCAATATCGGCGCAGTACCCTAGGGCATCGATAGCCATAACGGTATGGTTTCCCTCGCTTAAAGCGGGAACTATTAAGGTAGCGTTAAACCTTCCATTTTCATCGGTTCTAGCTCCTCCTACCTCCACTCCATCGATCTTCAAGCTTATATCTCTCAAGCGTGAGAAATTCACTCCTAAGATCGTAACGCTATCTCCAATCGAGCATACGTTAGGTGAAATTCCAATTCTAGGCTCGGGAATATCCCTTACGCGAGCGAACATTACGTCCTGGTTTACGTAGTACCTGCTTCCGGCTCGACAATCCGTCCAAGCTACGTACACGTCATCCCCGCTTACAGCTACTCCGAAGTAATCTCCGATGTAGGATCCTTCGGAAGAGCCGAAGAACGGGTTTGAGCAAGTATCTGAAACCCTTCGATTGGACGTAAAGCTATCCCCTCTATCGCTCGAATTCGTGTAATATACGCTATAGCGTACATCGGAGGAATCGTCTCTACGATCTCCAAAGGCTATATGGATAACTCCATTTGGATCTACCGCTATACAGGGGAAGAACTGATCGTTCTCAGTTCCATCGTCGTTAACCTTGATTAATTCAGACCAGGTCCTCCCACCATCCATAGACTTGGTAAATACTATATCGGAA
>CALBHZ010000030.1 GCA_937892815.1 uncultured archaeon
GAGATGTAGAGAGGTCTCGTGGGCTCGGAGATGTGTATAAGAGACAGTCTCTCTTAACTTCAAGTCTTCAACCCTTTCCTCCAAACTTTCGGGAACTACTTGGCTAGCGACCAGGCTTTCCATGTCTTCAAATAGCTCGGTAGTATAGAAATGAGCTCTATCGAGCTGATCTAGTAAGTGAACGGTGTACTCTCCCGATACATCGAAGATAACTACCTTTAAGTTTGGATCCCATTTAATTAGCTTTCTTAAAAGCAACGCCGTTAAGTTCGATTTTCCAACGCCGGTAAACCCGAATACCCCTACATGGTACCTAATTAAGCTATCTGGATCGACTACTAAGGGTATATCGAAGCCGAACATCCTTCCTATTTCAATTCCTCCTTCTACACACAGTAGCTCTTTAACCGTTTTAATGGATAGAAGATGTACCCTGCTGCCAACGAGAGGAACGAGCCTTTGCCTTTCAAACTCCATCTTCCCGTTCTCCTCAACTAAGGCGTAATCGGTTTGTACTGCCGTGATATCTATCCACGTCTCATCGCTTCTACCCCAGCTCTCTCCAACCCTAGATAAGAACTCCTCCCTAATTTGAAGGGGGACGTTAGACCCTATCCCTATCATCTGATAATGAACCGGGTTTATTCCTACGACTTCATATATCGGGTACTTCTTAACATTTCCTAGGGGCATCTCTATAGCGACGAAGGTTGGAGAGTGAAGCCTTTCGAATACCGATAAATCAAATTTAGCTTCAATTATAGCCGTATGGGAGACCGCTTCATAAGTGGCTTCGTATTTCGCTTCAAGCGTTTTCCTCTGGATCTTTAAGCTCTTCAGTTTAGCTAAGAACTTACCGTTTAAATTATCGAAGGCTTCGTTTGCGTTTATCATCACCATGTCTATATCGAGGTAAAATATAAGCTTACATAACTCGGCTTTCCTTTCTAATTTTCGATAGCTTCCCGTCTAAGCCTACCCATTCGATTTTATAGCCTAAGCTTCTCAATAACTCTCCATAGTCTTCAATTCCCTCTTTCCTTATTATCTCCATAGCGTCGTAAAGGAAGCCGACGGTGGATAGCTTTTCATCTATCTCTTTTAGCTTAAGCTCGCTTACTAGCTGATTCCCTATTAGCCTGTACCCGTTTAAGCCTTTAACTACCTCCTTTATCGCTTCTACCGAATAGCCATGCGCCATATCCCTTAAGTTCACTACGTCTCCCTTTACGGACAGCTTAAGCTTTTTAAGTTCTCGAACTTGCTCTTTAAGCTCTTTAATTTCAAACTTCCTCAACGTCTTTAAGACTTCTTCTACAGGGACTTTTCCCTTGAATGTTATAACTTCGTGACCTAGCTCTTTTACTTCGCTACACGCGAGCTCTTCGTTAATGGCTATAATTAGCTTAACATCTCTCAACTTGCTAATCTTATCGAGCTTCCTTCTAATGTATTCCGGAGTCCAAAATCCTACTATTTCAAGGTATACAGATAGATCGTCTTTAGAGAGCTTGAAATCTGGGAGGAAGATGGATCTTCCGGCTATTAAAGGGCTCTCCTCCCTGTAGATCTTCCATCCCGATCTAATAGATGAAAATTCGTAGAAAAACCTCTCCTCTACGCTGCTATCGAAGGTTATGGGTTCGAACTCCTCTTTCGGTAAAAGGCCTTCGACCTCCCTATAGCTTAAGTTCATTTTGTACATCCTCTTCCCTTTCTCCGTCCTTCTCAGTATCGTCGCACTTAAGTACCATCCATCCCTCTTGACTATCAATGGAATTAGCCTAGCCAAAGATGCACCATATCTTTCGGTTAATTTAACTATAGAGGAAGGACCGTCGAAGGTAACGTGAAAGCCGAAGCTATCTAGATAGGCCGTATACATTAAACCTAATCTTTTAGCTTTCCTTAGAACCTCCTTCCATCCATATTTCATCTTTACGTCTAGGTTAATTGCCTTAAGGAGTAAGGATTGCATCAACGACAAGTTGTATAGCTTAACTAAATCTAAGGGCTCTATATCTGAGAAGTTTTTGAGTATGCGTTCTTCCTCTAAATCGGACCACATCCCTTCCTCTAGCTCTTTTACGCTCAGGCCCGTTTTCTCAGCTACCTTTCTCAATACTTCCTTCCTCTGTTCCTCCGTATAGACACCACCAAGTTTCTCGGCCTCCAAGAAGACCTCCTTTCTAAGCTTATACGGGTTATACGTGCTCGATTTTTCGAAAACACATCTCCTCTCTAAGATCGATGCCAAACCTCTAACTACCTTGTGATCGTAGATATCTTCAAGCTCATCTAACCTATCCACTAAAAAGACCTTCTTCTTTCCAATCGATACTTTAAAAGCAGCTATAACGTCACGTGCTATCCTTAAAGAAAGGTCGTCGATTTTTAAGAAAGAGGGCTTGATGTATCCCCTCCAAACTCTTACCTTAACTAAGTCGATGGGTATCATATGCTCCTTCCTCTATGTCTCTTATAGCTTAGCTGTAGCTCTTTCGTCTCAACAGATACGATTTCTATTAACTTCGCCTTCTTACCTTCCTTAGGCCTCAAAAGCCTTCCTAGCCTCTGTATAAACTCCCTTCTACTTCCGGTTCCGCTGATTATTATTCCTAAACTAGCATCGGGAACGTCGACCCCTTCGTCCAGCACCTTCGACGTCACTATCCTAGTATACCTTCCCTCCTTAAATCCTCTCAAAATTTCCCTTCTTTCCTCCTTACTCGTTTTGTGTGTAATGAAGGGAATTAGAAAGCGGTTCGCGATCCTATGGACGAGCTCGTTATGTTGAGTAAATATGATCGTTTTATATCCTCTGTACATCTTCAATAACTGAGCTAGCAAAGTTAGCTTAGCCTCCGAGTTCAAGGCTATTTTCAAAGCTCTATGTCTCGCTAGTAAGGCCTCCCTTCCCTCTTTATCGTAAGAGGCGATCGTTAGGAAGCGTTCGAAATCCTCTAAGCTTCTCATTTTTAAGTTCCTGTTTTTTAAGTAGTTCGTGTATACGGACCAATACTTCTTGTATTCCTCCTTCTCTTCAGGAGTTAAATCCACCTTAATCCTTTCAACTTCGTAATCCGCTAGATATCTACCGGCTAAATCCCTAGGCTTTACCTCGTATACTTTTTCTCCTACTAACCTAGGAAGGTCGACGTGGAGGCCGTCCTCCCTTTCTATAGTTGCCGTTAAGCCTAGCCTATAGGGAGCCGCTGAAAGCTCGGCTATCTGCCTATATCCATGAGATGGAAGATGATGGGCTTCATCGAATATTAGAAGAGAGAACTTATTCCCTAGCCATTCGGCTTTTAGGTAAGCTGAATCGTAGGTGATAACGGTTATAGGCTTTAGCTCCTGCTTTCCTCCTCCTATTACGCCTACCTCTACCCCAAACTCCCTTTCTAAAACCTCTCTCCATTGATTTAAAAGCTCTAAAGTCGGAACTACGATTAAGGATGGAGCATTAACTACCTCTATAGCTTTAATGCCTATTACCGTTTTTCCAGCTCCCGTAGGCAGGACTATAACTCCTTTCTTTCCAGCCCTCATCCACGCCTTTAAGGCCTCCTCTTGATATGGCCTTAGCTCAACCTTTGAAGAGATGTAGGGAAAAGGGAGGAGATCCAGAACTCTGTCTTCATAATCTATTCTATTCTCATCTAGATACCTCTTAATTTGATCGTAATAGCAAGCTAAAGCTCTATAAGCTCTTATCCTAGGATCGTATGAGAAATAAGGAAGGTATAAATTCCCATCTACTATTATCGTGCCTTTGTGATACTTCAGCCTAACTCGATAAACCAAGTTGCTTTTTCTTTCCGTAGAGATTTTTATAAACGTTAGGAAGCTGGAATTGAGGAGAGGGAAAAATTGTAAAGTAAAGATAATGAGTTGGTAAGGAAAGCCTTTGTTAAGTCGTTGGATAAACATAGGAAAGGAATTTTTCAGACGATCATTACTTAAAACCCGCATAGCTTTGCAAATTTAACCATATTCATCGTTACGCTAGAGGAGGTATGGAGAGAGCATGGGTGGAAAGATAAGGGTGAAGACGGCTCTGTCCTGCTTGGAAGGAAGTTGGAAAAGTTCGTTGAGAGGGAGGAGTATATATTTATCACTTTAGGTTCTTCTACAGAGCTCCGGATGCTTCTTAAGGAGAAATATGAGAAAGCGTTTAGAGGTAATCCTTAGTTCAGCTTTCCAGTACGTTGTCCAGCTAAGACCTGATATTGAAAGACTTAGATCTCCTTGAGGAAATAGAATGGAGAGTTTTGCCAAGCGTTTAGGGAGGGGCTAGATCGAAAGGCGCTTACTACTCTCTTCTCATCATCTACCTCAATGACGAGTATCTTCTAGCCGAAGCTCCTAAGTCAGGGAGAGGTTAAGGTCGCATCAATTTTTAAATACCGGATCATTATCCTTTTTATGGTGATAAACTATGATATATGGAGTGGAGAGGAGAAAAGTGGATGAACAGGGAAGATTCATCCTACCATCGGATTGGAGAGCCGAGGAGTTAAAGGAGGATAGGGAGGTGTTCGTGATAAAAGGCAAGGGCTATTTGAAGATATTGCCGAAGAAGGAGATAGATTTGACCAAATTCTTCGATAGCGTCGATTTAGGGACGAACATAGGTGACTGGAGGGAATTCGAGAGGAGGTTCTATGAGGTTCCTTGATGCGAACGTCTTCATTTACGCGTATTACAAGCCCAAGTATAAATTGTCGGAGAAGCAGAGGAAAATTAAGGAACATGCGAAGGAGATAGTGAGGAGGATAAATGAAGGAGAGGATGTAATGACAACGATCTTCCATATTTCCGAAGTCTCGAACATCCTCAAGAGAGCATTGTCGATAGAGGATCTTTATTCGTTGCTGGTCGGGCTCCTTTCTCTGGACAACATTAAGATCATCGATGTTACGAAGGAGGACTACCTTGGTGCAGTAGAGTTAATGAAAGAGCTTAAGGTCGATCCTAATGATTGCCTAGCTGTAGAGGTGATGAAGAGGGAAGGCTTAACCGAAATCTATACTTTCGATAAAGGGTTCGATAACGTCGATGGGATAAGAAGAATTCCACGTGAGATAGATCCGTAACGTACCCTTTAGAGTGCTGGATAAAACTTCAGCTACGTTCAAGCTTTTCGGCAATGCTCATAGCGACGACCACATTTACCATTCTCAGAGTCCTCGATGAATGAGGCCCGATCAGTTTGCTAATGTCTCTATATCCATACCTGTTGGCTTAACGACGAACTTTTCGGCCTTAAAAGCTCAAGCGTTCAAGAGGTACATAAAATAGGCCTTTCAATAAGGCTCTATCATGGAATTTAGAGCCATTAACTCAATCGTGGCTATGCTGATATCGATCGTAGTAGTCGAGGTCGTAGTAGCTTGCCTTCTCATCGGACTTCGCGGCCGACCAGCTAACTAGGGTCTCGAAACGATAGCTGTGAATTAAAACAACGACCGTTTAACGTGGTCGCGGAGAATCTGGTACGTAAGAGCGTAGCTTGTTACAACCGCATATATCTTAAATGTCATCGGTCATCCTCATTGGATATTGTTTTTCGTCGTAACCCTTTTACAGTACCGAGAAAAGCGTACCATGAAGCTTTGATAATATTTCTTAGAGCATTGTCGAAGTACAAAGGGTTGTTTAGAGTTTCAATCAACTAAGCGAAGGAAATTCGAGCTAGAGGGTTTGTGGGAAAGCGCAGAATTAAGAATGAGATCCTTTAAGTACTCCAGCATTAACCGGCTATACATAGCCCCCACAGGGACGAAGCTATAAACAACTTATTAAACAGCTTATATATTAGATCGTTTGCGCTCGCTTGGAAATGGAGGAGATAAGACCGCTGAAGGAAAGAAGGTTAAGGACCTTAGATATCACGTTAATTTGGATAGGAGCTGGAATATCCATAGCTGAAATATGGGCGGGTAACTACTTAGCTCCAGCTCTTCCACTGATTATAGCCATCTTGGTGAACATTATCGGACATATCATCGGAAACCTATTCATGGGAGCCGTAGCTTACGCGGGTTCTAGGGAGGGGGTTCCTACGATGGTATTGAGTAGAGGGGCTTTCGGAATAAGAGGTAGCTATTTAATTTCGACTTTAAACTACCTCCAGCTTATAGGATGGACCGCGGTAATGATTATAGTGACCGCTAAAGCGATAGACGAAGTTCTGAAGTCTGTCTCTTATACACATCTGACGCTGCCGACGAATTAGACGGTGTAGATCTCGGTGGTCGC
>CALBHZ010000031.1 GCA_937892815.1 uncultured archaeon
ATTTATAAGTAAGTATGTGGAAATCGAAAAATAAAGTTATGTTATTGGCGAAACCGAAACCACGTAAAGGATATAGGGTTTAAAAAATGGTTTGCCGATGACTAAGGTCGGATTAGCACTTTTCTTATAGTACATGACCTTCTTTACAGCTTCTTAGACAGTAGACCAGAAAAATACATCTCATACATCTTATAGTCTGTGGTTTGAATAACATGATGTAAGAGGAGATGATGATATGATATATGTTGAATAAGGAGGACTATTTTTAATGCAATTGAGCTAATGAATAAGCTTAAGGATCGACAAGATCTCTATAGCTCCTTTCTCGAAGCTTGGAGGAACTTGAAGTACGCTTTAACGGCTATCTCGTATTCCTCTGGGAAAACGAGCTGTACCGGATTGGAGGTAACTATATTCCAATTCTCATTGACCCATTTGCAAGCCCTCGATACTAGAATGAGCCTGTTCTTAGGATCTAGTATTAGAGGGAACATCTTGCAAGCTAGCGGCTTAACCTTGTGTATTCTACAGATCCTAACTTCTCGATCGTAAAACCCACAAAATCCATCTATAACGAACTTCCACACGCCATCTTGCACTTCCTCAAAACGAACTTTCACGTTCAGCTTCTCTCCTAGCCTTTCTAGCCTCTCCTTCTCATCTTCGAAAACTACCGGACATTCAAAAAGACTTGAAAAATAGCAACAATTGTCGTGACGAAGGCATTTAAACTTCAACTTACAATAATTCTTGATTTCAAATATTATTAAGCTTTCTAGTTTCTAGATTAACGACTTCAGCTTATATACTATTAATACGCTATACATGGAATTGGCTGCTCAGACGTTTCTCAATCAATACCGGTCAAATATTTATTTAAGTTATCAGGCATTTTTGTCAAATTGCTGGATCCGGTAATTAAGGTCAAAGATATTTCAAAAAGGTTTGACAATTTAATAGCTGTTGATAAGGTAAACTTCGAAGTAAGTCGGAGAGAAATTTACGGCTTACTCGGTCCAAACGGCGCTGGTAAGACCACTCTCTTCAGGATTATTGCTGGCATTATAAACCCCACGGAAGGGGAAGTTGAGATATATGGAGTAAACCCCTTTAGTGAGGAATCGAGAGAGGTAATAGGCTATTGCCCTCAAGAACCTGTAGCCTATGACGAGTTAACTGGTGTGGAAAACCTAACTTTTTACGCTGGCCTATATGGCTTAGATGGAAGAGAGGCTAAGGAGAGATCTCTAAAGCTGTTAGAGCTAGTAGGGCTTTTGAAATATGCTAAGAAAAAGGTTAAGACGTACTCCGGAGGAATGAAGAAGAGGTTAAATTTTGCAATAGCTCTAGTAGGCGATCCCAAGGTTCTCCTCCTCGATGAACCAACGACCGGAATGGATCCGGAAATTAGGAGGTTCGTTTGGAGCTTAATTCTCAAATTCAAAAACGAGGACAAAACCGTGTTGCTCGCTACCCACTACATGGAGGAAGCAGAGGAGCTCTGCGATAGAGTTGCCATAATGAACAGAGGCAAGATAATAGCCGAAGGATCTCCCGAAGAACTCAAGAGGAAGAGCGGCCTTAAGTCGGTGATAAACATCGAGCTTTTAGAGCCTAAATCGGAGGCTATAGAACTTGTTAAACCCTATGCTTTGGAAAAAGGAGCGATATTAGACAAAAACGTCCTTAAAGTATACGTCGACGATCCAGATACTTTAGCTCCCAAGGTTATATCTAGGCTTCTCTCGCATGGATACAAGTTGTTATCGATGAAGATCTCTCCTCCAACTCTCGAAGACGTCTTTTTAAAGCTTACCGGAAGGAGGTTGAGAGAAGAATGAAGTGGAGAGCGATCAAAGCCTTCATCTTGAAGGAGCTTAAGATAACCTTTAGGGAAAGGGAAACGGTTTTCTGGATTTTCGCTTGGCCAGTGATCTGGATATTGCTAGCCGCCTTCGTTCTCATACCTCCAACCGTAGATCAGCCTATAACGCTTAAGGTAGGGATCGTAAATTACGATATCAACTCAACTTATCCTTTTAACGGTACTTACTTTACGAGCATCTTAAGTGAAATTGAATATAGAGGAGTAAGGCTATTTGAGGTAACCGAATACTTAAACGAGACTAAAATGGTTGAGGACGTCAGAAAAGGGAAGTTGGATGGAGGTTTTGTAATACCTGAAGGCTTCGGCGAAAAGGTAATTATCGGGCAATCGAACCTCACCGTATACATAGGAGCCAGGGATATACAAAGGGCTCAGATATCCGAGGCTATTCTCAAAGGGTTCATTGAAAGGATGAACAAAGATATCTCCATGAGAAAAGTGAATGAGACGATGAAGTACATAGTCTATTTTGCAAAGGAATTCGCACCTGCTATGAACTTTTCACTTCCCAGCGAGGTAAACATGACTTGGATAGAGTTTATGAGAATGTGGTATACAGGCTTAGCTCTTCCTATCGACGCTACCTTTAAGAGCGTTAAGCCGCAGGTTCTAACGAGCAGGGAAACCATCGTAGGATGGTTTACCATAGGAGCTATTGGAATGGTTATGTTGTACACCGGTTTCATGATAGGCTCTATTATGGCCGTTGTAGAGAAAGAAAGGGGAACGCTTAGAAGGTTACTGGCCTCCCCAGCATCATCTACGGATATGTTAATTGGCAAGACTATAGCCGGGATAGTTACTTTAGGCTTAGCCTCTCTATTTTCCATAGCTGTAGGAATTGGGTGCGGAGCTAAGATATTGTGGAATCCCTTCAAACTCGAACACTGGCTCGTTCCTTTAATCTTCATATTGATCGCATTATTTACAATAGGTATAGGCATGTTATTATCGCTTATCGCTAAGACATCGAGAGGAGCTACAAGTATAAGCGTAATACTAGGGCTTATGCTCGCCTTTTTAGCCGGCATATGGTTTCCAAAATAGCGGTTCCCTTTCATGGATGAAGATGTTGGCGGATATATTTCCAGCTACGTGGGGAATCGACGCGATTAGGTCTATAATCGTATACGAAATGGAACTTAAAGAAGTACTGCCCAGTATACTAGGCATAGCCGTAGCTTCTACAATTTCCTACGCTCTTGGAATTTTAGCTTACAAGAGGTTATTGAGGAAATACGCTGAGGTATAACCTACAATTAAATCCGAGGGTACGTTTAATCGATGAAAGGTGCTATAACAGCCCCGCTTCCTTTAGAGCTACAACGGCTCCTTGGCCTACGGTTGTAGTTGAGGAAATGGCTTTGGATAGATTCCTCATCGCTTCTGGATAATCTTCAAGATCGATATTCCTCGCGCTTTCCTCTAAATTTAAAACTACGTCTTTAAAGCTCCCGTCTTTAGAAACGTGGAGAGCTAAATTAGCTTCGTTTAGCAAGAAAGATATGAAAGTTCTCAAAAGTCTATTAGCTCCACATCTCTCTCCTTCGCTCATCTCCTTAACTTGCTCGATTAACTTAAAGGCTAAGATGAGCTCCGACTTCAGCCTCTCACTGTATGAAAACAATGTAAGGGCCTCTTTAGCGTTCAAGATGTATTACCTTATCATTAAAGGAATAAAAGGCTTTACTAAAACTGTAAATAGAGAGAACATATTCGATTTTCATGGTTTGAGAGATCTGGACTACTACCTAGACAAGGTTAAGGAACGGGGGTATTGCGTTTGTAGAAAATGTAATAAGAATTAGATATGGCGATGAACTGGAGGTAGCTGAAGAAGGGGATTAAGTGCGCAGTATGCGGAAGTTACGATTTAATACCTCCTACCTGGGTTCCTCGTCCTCATGAAAAATCTTCCTTAGTTAAATGTCCAGTAGGCGGCATAGGGATAAAGAAAACAAAGCTAGGGAGCTTTTGTGAATTTAGATGTTCATTTAGAGCTTAATTTTTAAATCTCAGCCTATCGGGGTTTCCTCATCTTACAATCGGCAATCCGCGATATCGTCATCGATCCACGGTCAAGACCGGCCCAGGAAGTCATCAAGTCCTTGTGGGCTAATCCAGTCATCCCGTGGATTGTACCCCGGCGACCATCTCTCCTTCATCGTTCTCAGGAGAGATCTCTGGAGAGCGTGAGAACCGGGGCTCCAATTTCCTTATTTTTGTTAAGGATATTTAAATTTAAACGTCGCTTCTCAATATCGAGGTCAGAAAGAGCCCTCGATCTTTCATCTAATCAAGCCAGGGAGTTTTCATCATCCCCCAAATAGCTATTAAGGATGATCAGAAAAGGGAGATTTCATCATTAAATCAGGAACCCTTACCCCTGTCTCTTATACACATCTGACGCTGCCGACGCATTAGACGGTGTAGATCTCG
>CALBHZ010000032.1 GCA_937892815.1 uncultured archaeon
CGGCGACCACCTAGATCTACACCGTCTAATTCGTCGGCAGCGTCAGATGTGTATAAGAGACAGACGTTAGGAGAAACAAGCAGGGTTATTAGAAATGTATGGGGAGAGCGGCATCCTGAATTTTAGTACTTTTATTCTGCTTTAAAAGATAACTTATTTAAAAAAATGACTGGACGTGGTTCTTCTATGGAAGGTAAAGCTTCCGTCTAAGCGGAACGCTATAAACCCTTTTTTAAATCCCTACCAGGCTTAGCCTATGATGAACGATATGGTTACGGTTGCCGTTACTTGACTAGTTCCAACGTAGATGGGAGTTCCATATTCGTCGGCTTTAATGTCAAATCCTCTCCACGGAGCGTAATATGACTCAATCTTTACGTCCTTAACACCTAATATCTTTAGATTTAGTGGAGAAGTTGCAGCCTCCGCTTTTTGCTCCGCATCTTCAGTAGCTTTAGAGATCGCTTGTTTCTTCAAATTATTGTATACACTATCGCTAAATTGAAAGCTGATATCCAAGTTATTTACTCCAGCTTCAACGCCTACGTCTATCGCTCTTCCAATAAACTCTTGATCTTCGGTCGATAACGTGAGGATTATGGTATTGGAGGCCTTATAGCCTACTATCTCACGCTCTTTATCGTAGCTATATACGGGGTAGAGGTTGATATCGGTGGTTCTAAATTGATCTTCCTTAACGCCTATCTTCTTCAAAGCCCCTATCACGCTAGTCATCTTCTCCGCCTGTACCTCCATTGCCTTACTAGCCGTATCCTCTATAGTCTCGACGGTAAGCCTAAGTACGGCTAAATCGGGCTTAGCCTCTACCTTTCCAAAACCCGTTACGGTTAATAGGTTATACTCTTCTTCCTCACCTACCACCTGCATCGGCTTTAAAGCGCTTATCGCAAAGGTTAGAGATGTAATGGAGGCTAGAGCTACTATTAAGGCTACTATCGATATAGTTAGGTTCTTCTCCAATTTTTCACCGCTTATACTAGGTAAGGATAGGCTATATCTCTATGGAGTAGAAATATCGTTCTAATCCGTAGAAAGGCTAGAATTGGAACCTGATCATATCGTAGCCGTCGTACTTCATGCCCTTCCATCCAAAGATCTTAACTATGTTCGATGCGAGCTTCTCTACAACGCCTGAAGATCTCACCTCGATTATCTTAGTTCTCGGAGGGAAGAACCATAAGGCTTCGAAGTTGTAGGTAGCTACTCCAGATTCGTACATGTTTTCATAGGAATTATCTTCGCCCAGCTTAGCCCTAAACTGTATGAAGAAGGTTACATCTACCCTTCTAGTTCCATAGGGATGCGTCATAGTTACGGATTTTACCTTAGGTTTAACCTCGGAGCCATTTATTAATATCCTCTCTTCTTTCAAGGCTTCTTCCATTCCCTTTTT
>CALBHZ010000033.1 GCA_937892815.1 uncultured archaeon
ATATAGGGGCATGAAAAGTGAGGGAAGCCCGCTCCGTAAAAAGGCTGAGTTTTTAATCGAGAAGGGCATATGCACCTTTAAGGACGTGGATAAGTACATAGAGGAATTGGAAGGTATGCTAAAAAATACCCAGTGAGCAAGAACTCAGAAGAATAGCCGAATTTTACAAAGCTCTGTCCGACCCTTTTAGAATAAAGCTAATCTACCTTCTAAGCTTTAGATCTATGAACGTATGTGAATTAACGGTCGCTATGGATACAACGCAACCCATGGTAACGCATCATTTGAAGATACTGGAACATATGCATATAATTAACAGGAAAAGAGTAGGAAGATGGACGTATTACGAATTAAAGTACAGAGAGGTGCTCGATGATATTAACTCGATACTGAAGTTTAAGCCTTCCGTATGGTAGGTCGTCGAAGCTTTACGATCATTTCCTTTCCAAAAAACTCTCTACGTATATTCTTCACAGCTACGAGGAAAAAATTGGTAAGGAAGCGAATTTGAAATATATCCATCATTCGGACTAGGTATTCTTAATACTACTCTTCCTCGCTGGATTAACGGGCCTTTTTACATATGCTATTTTAGGCCATCGGATGTGCCTGCTCCATCTTACATAATGTTTGCAATTCACTTTAAACGTAGTGTTCAGCTTACCACTAACGGCTCCATTTTACTAAGTTCGCTCACGCCGTATATAGACCTTTAGCTCTCTGGATAGTTAATGCTAAGGACGAAATATACGAAAACTAGGAAGAGCTTTCATAAGGACTCAAGGAACTTTCAGTAATAATATCTTATTTTAAAGTCCTCAAACTCCCCCTTATACTCTTCCCATTTAACCTCTACGTCCTCTACATCTGCTAACGGAGGTCCTCTCCTAGCCCACTCTATGACCCTACTAACCGCTTCCTCGGGACCTTCTAAAACGGCTTCAACTCTTCCGTCCGGCAGATTTCTAACCCATCCCTTAACTCCGTGTCTATCAGCGACTTCCTTCATGTTAGACCTAAAGAACACTCCTTGAACGTATCCAGATATGTAGATGTGAGCTCTAACCATCTTCATACCATCGACTTCTTCCAACCTACCTTATTTACTTTAGCTAGGGAACGAAACGCGGATCGTCCAAAGAGCGACTATAAGGCTTAATATCTAAGACCGGGGTATCGTTGTACGCGTCCAAGCCCTTTACATGTAGGTATCTCCCCCTTGCCCTCAACAATCTAACTAGGCTTATCATAATGGGGTTTGGTCTATGAGGACCTCTCAAACGGAAAACGCCGTATATAGGCTCTTCGTTCTTCCCATATCTATGGATCTTTAATACATCCCTTCTACCTAAGTGAGCATACCATACGATCCATAGATATTTCTCATCTTCTATCTTAAATAGGGCATCTTGGAATTTAGGATATACCTCAATTATCGCCTCCTCTTCCCTCAAATTATCCAAGCTCTTACCTTTATCATCCTCCCTAATTACCCTACCTATATCAAATACTTCTATCTTCATCTCTTCCTTTAAAAGAGCGAGATGTTAATTTACATATCGTCTACAAAAATGAAAAATTAAGTAAAAAATTAAATTGATCCTTTTTTCTTCATCTTTTCTACTTCTTCAACGGACGGTATCCTAGCTCTCTCAGGGAAGGGCCTAGTGATGGGCTTCGTAGCATCTATACATAATAAGCTCCATACCCTACCTGCCTCCTCTCCTTCAGCTGAGGGATCTAGCGTTTGTCCATGTGTCCTCGGTATAACGAATATGTCTTTAGTGGGATCTACCCTAGTGGCTATAGCCCATATAACCTCCTCGGGGTTCCTCGGATTTATATCGTCATCCACGGCTACACATATCTTTATGCTATCGTTAGCCGCTAAAGCCGCTATCATAGCCCTTCTTCCATCTCCCTCCCTCTCCTTCTTAATCGATATAACGTAGAAGAAGGTCTGCAGGAAGCTGGCCGCTTTAACGGTTGGTACCGACTCCTTAATCCTTTGGAAGGTTCTTATCGTTTTCGCTATAAAGTAATATCCCATTTCGGCAGACCTCGCCGTAATTGAGTAGTAGATGGGGTCTTTACGTTGAGTAATCTTCTTTATTTCAACTACAGGCCTCATACCCGGTATTCCGTAATATCCAGTATATTCTCCATAAGGTCCTTCCATTTCCCTAACCTTCGGAAGTATTACCCCCTCCATAACTATTTCAGCATCCGCAGGAACTAGGAGATCGGAGTTCTCGGCCTTTACCAATTGAATTGGGTGATTTACCAGCGCTCCAGCAAAAGCGTACTCGTTCTGTCCTAGAGGAAGACCGGTAGATGCAGCTATACCTACGACTGGATGGTATCCAATTACGATAGCTATATCTAAGGGCTTTCCTAGCTCTTCAGCCCTCTTATAGAAGTGCCACAGATGTCTAGGCTCCATCATAATACCGAGCTTATTCTTTCCCCTCAATAAGAACCTATGATAGGATAGATTTTGAACGCCCGTTTCAGGATGCCTAGCTACTACGAACCCTCCAGTAATATAGGGACCTGCATCCTTTTCATGCATTGTCGGAATTGGATACTTCGTTAAATCTACATCCTGTCTCTTATACACATCTGACGCTGCCGACGAATTAGACGGTGTAGATCTCGGTGGTCGCCGTATCAT